>JAHWKW010000001.1 GCA_019347675.1 Actinomycetota bacterium
AGCCCGGGGGGGGCGGGCAGGGACCGCTAGGCGCACATCTCATAGTACGCATTTGGATACCGGAGTTATACTTCCGACTAGACGAGCCTGGCGGATCGATCGCCGGCCACAGATCGCGCCGCGGGGACAGCGGCAATGCAGTCCTCGGGGCAGGCTCCTCCGGGGGTGCGGGTGTTCCAAGCCGCGGGCGCTGAGCCGACGCTGACCATCTTCGCCGTCTCGGATCACATAGCCCCAGACGGCCCACGCTAGATGTCAACCAAAGCTGGGGCAGTCCCGCTGTTCCATCCAGTGGCCACAGGCGATGGGGAAGACCGGACGGGTGAACAACCGTGAACCCTCGATGATGCCTCGTTAGGGGAAGCCCCACCGGATGGGATGTGGCAGGTGGGGTGAAGGGACTGGCCGCTGGGAAGCGGCGGGTGCCGGCCGGAGACGCGTTTCCGATCGGGTGAGCACCACCGTCCTCGGGGTAGAGAGGGCACCCACCCCGGTCGTGTCTCGCTCGTGTGGAACGTGGCAACCCCGTTGAGGTCCGCCACGCCGATGGCGTGATCGGTAAGCCGACCGCAAGGAAGGCCCAACTCCTCAGCGGGCGAAGGATGACCCACAAGCGAATGCCGGCTTGCCGAAAGGCGACGGGAAACCGCAGGCAGCAGGGGTCGGCCTCCACCGGCGCGTCGGCGGATAACCGGCCGGATACGGGCTCGTGCCCGACCCGAAAGGGGGCTGACAGGAGTCAGGTGAGCTCGTGGAGAGAACGTGACGAGGACGCTGGAACCGACGGACAAGTTGGACGCCGCGATACCGCCGCTGCCCTCGCAGGCAGATGGCGGCGTAGTGGTGAACGGACCCGAGGGCGAGGTCCTGGACTGGCATGCGATCGACTGGCGTGCGGTCGAGGACGACGTACGGCGGCTGCGTGGCAGGATCTTCACGGCATCGCAGGCAAGGGACCTCAAGAAGGTCCGCAATCTGCGAAGCTGATGCTCCGGTCACGCGCGAACACGCTGTTGAGCGTGCGGCGGGTGACCGAGCGCAACGCTGGCCGCTTGACGGCAGGCATCGACGGGCAGGTCGTTTCGACTGCTCACGACAAGGCGCAGCTGGTCGCGTTGATCGATGGCCAGCCGTCGTCTTGGCAGCCGATGCCGGTCAAGCGGGTGTTCATCCCCAAGGCAGGCGGCAAGCAGCGCCCGCTGGGTATCCCCACGGTCACCGCATAGGGCGAGGTCGTCCAGCCGGTCTTCGGTTTCGGACTGGGTGACGGTGACCCATCCGTTCCATCCGCACAGCGGCCAGCGCTTGCGGGTGCTGTTCGAGCGGCAGCTGGCGTCGGGCCGGCTGCTGGTGTGCGACGACGGGGAGTCGGGCACGGTCACGGTGTCTGAGGCGGCCACCGACCGGGCCGGCGCGCCGGCGGATCGGCCGTTGACGTTCGAGCTGCTGGTCAAGCTGCGCGCGGCGGTCGCCGCGATCAAGCGCTGAGGGTGGTTCCAAGATGCTTGACATCGTTCTCTCCGCTCGTAAGTCTTGTATGTGCAGCCGGCGAGGTCGATGACCGCACCGTCGCGGCGGCCGCCGGCCGGGGCTGGATCGCGAACGTCGCCAGGTTGGCGAAGAGCACGGTGGCGACGAGCACAGCGCGCAGACGGACCCCGACGACCACGGCGGTTCTCCCGGTTCGGTGCGCCGCTCCCGTCCCCGACGGCCCCACGCGGCGCTTACCTCTAAGTAGTCGGATTACTACGCTTCGTGACTAGCCGTAGAGTCTGTTCATGCAGCGACCGCCCTGTCCACAGGTACATGAACCCGCGGCTGTCCGGCCGAGGCGCTGGCGGTCCGAGCTGGTAACCCGCGGCGGCATTGAGATGATTACGCACGACGAGATCCGCACCGCCCTCGACTCCGACCTCTCACCGACCAGGGCAGGCTGCAAGTGGTGACAGGTGACGGGGAGCTCTTCACTGTCCTACCCGATCCAGACGGACCGAATTAGTCCTTGCGTTGAGCAATCACGGACCCAGTGCGCGAGGTCCGCACTCACGGGCGGTGTCGTGAGCGTGTAGGTCGCGACCGAACATCAGTCGGGTAGGGGGAGCCGTTGGAGGGGTTGGCCGGTGATCTCGGCGATGAGCTCGAAGTCCTTGTCGACGTGAAGGACCCTGAGCTCTGCGAGTTCTGCGGTGGCTGCAATCAGCACGTCGGGCACGCTGGGCGCTCGGTGCTGCCCGCGGTCTGCGAGTAAGGATTGGACCTCCACAGCACGGTCCTCGATGGCGGGAGTGAGGTACTGCACCGGCATCGACGCGAGCGGTGGACGCGACCAGTCGTCACGGAGTTCCTCACCGTTGCGTGCACTGAAGCCAACCTCGAGCCGGGTGACGGTGCTGATGCACACCAGCCCACGATCGATGCGTTCGGTCCACGCGGTCGCGTCCACGCTGGCGGCCAAGCGCGCCAGTGCCGACTTGTCGATCAGCCACCGGCTCACTCCCAAGCCGCGCGCATCACGTCAGGGTCGGTGAGGTCAGCGAACCGCTCGGCCACGCCGACTTGTCGATCAGCCACCGGCTCACTCCCAAGCCGCGCGCATCACGTCAGGGTCGGTGAGGTCAGCGAACCGCTCGGCCACCCGCTGAAGATCTTCCACCGTCACTGGGTCGGTCGAGGTGGCACCGGCTTGCAGCATCTGACGGCGCAGGTACTCCGCGCGCGAGAGACCCAGCCGCTTGGCCTTGGCGTCGATCGCAGCCACGACATCGTCAGGGACGTCTCGGATGAGCAGATCAGGCATGACGCAACCCTCCTGATATCACATGCTATCATATCGTGCGAGTGCGGTCCTACGCGCGCGCCGTAACCGAAACGCCATAGCGGGATAATGCCCGTAGGCACGCAGGCGGTTATGTGTGCATCCGCCACTCGGCCGCCGGTGCGACGACCGCGCGTATCCCGGTTGGCACTGTCACCGTCAGTTCCAAGGCGCCCAGCGACACCATCGAAGTCGCTCCGTCCGCGCGCCGAGGACCCAGCCAACCATGAACAGATCGCGGCAGGGCGAGCGCAACGATGTCGGCCCACGTCGTGCGGCCTCCGCTGACGGGTACGGAAAGTCAAACTTCGTCAGGGCGGTGCTTGCTGACCGCTTGCCGAGTCGGTCCGCTCACCAGCGCGCGACTGGCTCGTCGACAAGTCCGCCCTCATCCGCATCGGCGACTCCACCGCGGTGGCGACGGGGGACCGCATCGAGCGAGGCTGGTGCGGATTAGCACCGTCACCCGGCTCGCGTCGATACGTCGAGGTTTCGCTGCGTCCGCGACCTGCTGCAGCGCCAGTCCTCGCTCGGTCCGCAGCTGCTTCAGCCGGGTGCGGACCCGCTGGTCCAGGGTCTCGTCGGGCGGTTCCGCCAAGCCGAACTCCCGTGACATCGATGCGTAACTGCCAGTTCGGCGAATCATGTTGCCGGCTGACTCTTGGTTGCGTCACTCTGCGCACCACACGAGAGGACCTCGTATGCCTCCCACGTCCTCCTCCCCCCATCGCCAGGTCGACGTCTGCGTCGTCGGCGGTGGCCCGGCCGCGCTGCCCGCCGCGCTGGTGCTCGCCCGGTCGCGGCGGTCCGTGCTGGTGAGCGACGCCGGCGAACCACGCAACCCCTACGGGTGGGAGGTCCGCGACCGGGTCATCGGCGTCCTGGCCACCTCCCTCCTGTCGCTGCACCAGGCCGGCCTGTTCCGCCAACTCAGCGACCGCGTGTCGGTGCTGGCCCACACCGGCCCGACGCCCGACGCCGACCAGGCCGCGACGCTCGCCGCCCGAGACATCGAGGTGGTCGAGGGCGAGGTCGTCGCCCTCGAGGTGGACGACGACGTGCTGGGCGGCGTCCGACTGGCGGACGGTCGACGGGTGGCACGTGACGTGCTGGCCGTCGCCCCCCGGTTCGTCGCGCGGTCCGGGCTGTTGGCCGCACTGGGCGTCGACACCGTCGACCATCCCTCCGGTGCCGGTGCGCACGTGCCCGCCGACGCCATGGGCGCCACGAAGATCGCGGGCGTTTGGGTGGCGGGCAACGTCACCGACCCGAGCGCACAGGTCATCACCGCAGCGGCCCAGGGCAACCGCGCCGGCGCCGCGGTCAACGCCGACCTCGTCGCGGAGGACGCCGCTTACGCCCGGGACGGTGCGTGATGCACGACCGCCACGACGACGCCCGCGACTGGGACCGGTTCTACACGGGCGATGGCGACGACGTCCCCCACTGGTCGGGCCAGCCGAACGGCACCCTGGTCTCCGAGGTGTCCGGCCTCACACCGGGCACCGCCCTCGACGTCGGGTGCGGCGAGGGAGCGGACGCCATCTGGCTCGCCCGGCAGGGGTGGCAGGTGACAGCGGTCGACCCGTCCCGCGTTGCGCTGGACCGAGCCGCGGCCGCCGCCCGCGCGGTCCGGGTCGAGGTCACGTGGGTCAACGCCGGGCTGCTCGGGATGCCCGACGGGCCCGGTTCGTACGACCTCGTCTCGGCCCAGTACCCGGTGCTGCTTCGCACGGATGAGGACGCCGCGATCACGACGCTCCTCCGAGCGGTGGCACCCGGCGGCAGGCTGCTGTTCGTCCACCACCAACGGGACCCCGCGCACGCCGCCGAGCACGGATCCGACACCGCCCCGTACGTGATGCCCGCCGACGTCGAGGCGCACCTCGACGACGGCTGGGAGGTCGAGGTCCACGAGGCCCGACCACGCCCCGGACCGGTCGCACACGAGGCACAGCACGTCCGCGACCTCGTCCTGCGGGCCCGTCGACTCGCAGTGACCACACCCTGACGTCCCGGCATCGCGGATCCAGGGAACCGTGGCCATGGGGGGCTGATCGCTGATGTGGTTCGCTCATGCTTGCTGCGAGCATCCGCTGGCGCTGAGATGGCCGTCCCCCGAGAGCACGGCAGAGCTCAGGCGGTTGCCGACCCGGAGCAGCTGGTGTGGACGAACGACGGTGGGTGGCGTTCCTGCGAGGGATGAACCTCGGTGGGCGTCGGGTAACCAACGACGAGCTGGTCGGTGCCGTGAGGTCCTTCGGCTGCGACGACGTCGAGGCGTACCAGGCGAGCGGGAACGTGGTGTTCAACGACCACCGCGACGCCGACGAGCTCGCCGACGCGCTGGAGAACGGCCTCGCGGCCGAACTCGGCTATCCCGTCCCGGTCTTCCTCCGCGACGCCGACGAGGTGCGGGCGGTCGCAGCGGCGTCCCCGTTCACGGCCGACCAGCTCGCGTCGAGCGATGGCAGACGCCAGGTCGTCTTCCTCCACGACGAGCCGTCGGCCGATGCGCTCCACGAGGTGGCCGCGCTGTTGCCCGATGGTGACGTGCTGGTGCCCGCGGGGCGTGAGCTGCACTGGCTCCCAGCGGGGGGGCTGAGCGACAACGGGATGGACCTCCACCGTCTCGACCAGCTCACCGGCGGAACGACGATCCGCACGCACGGCACCGTCCAACGCATCGCAAGGAAATACCTCTGATCGTCACCAGTCGCTCAGAACGGTCAACCGTCTCCATCGGTCCCGCCTCGTTACGGGCGGACTGGTAGAGCCGTCCCTGAGACAGGGACAGGATGGACATCAGACGGGTCGTCCCCGTTATCCGCGATGACGCGACAGCGGGGCACGTCCCGACATGACGATCGAGTCGCGGACGTCGACTGCAGCGCAAGGGTCAACGGCGTCCAGACAGACTGACGCGCACCTGGCTCCCGCGGGTCGCTGCTGACCAGCGGTGTACATCGGACGGACGCTGACCGATGTCCATGCCCGTCGCGGAGCCCGGAGGCGTGGTCAGTTCCGGTGGTCGGCCGGATGCGCGTCACCGGCGACAGGTAGCGTCCCACCATGCTCACCCCCACACCACCCACGGAGCTGGGGCGCAACGTCATCATCCGCCCCGGCCAACCCGTCCCCGACGTCTGGTCGCACGCCCCACAGCTCCACATCACCGCCGCCGACGCCACTGACACCCCCCGCCTATCGCAGCTGGTCGAGCGTCTCACCGTCGCCTGGGCCACCCGGACCCCCACCGTGCTGAGGGTCGACCACGACGTCGCCTTCCCCCGTGACGAGACCACCACACTCGACCCGTGGCTGCTACCCCACGACTTCACGTTCCTCGGAGAACGCGCCCGCTGGCTCGCTGCCGTCAACAGCTACGACGCCACCGACGGAAGCCCGACGTGGCCGCACATCCGGCACGCGCTCACCCGCGGCGCCGGACCGTCCGACCGGGCCGACGTCGCCCTGCCCGACGGCACCCACGTGTGGCTCGACGGCGGTCCACGCACCAGCCGACCGACCGTGCGCACCGTCCACATCGACCAGCTCACCGTCGACCGGCCGCTGACCGTCGAACGGTGGGCACCATCCACCGACGGGCTGGCCGCCGACCAACGCGCCGCCGTCGAAGCTGACGAGTACGCCTGCCGGATCGTCTCACCGGCCGGGTCCGGCAAGACCCGGGTGCTGACCGCGCGGCTGCGTCACCTGCTCGACGGACGTGGCTGGCATCCTCAGCAGGTCACCGCCTTGGCGTACAACAACCGGGCTGCCGCCGAGATGCGCGACCGCACCGGCGACCTCGACGGCAACGTCCGCACCCTCCACAGCCTGGGCTACGCCATCGTCCGTGACGCCGTACCGGACGTGCGGATGCTCGACGAACGCGGCCAACGTGACCTGGTGGCCCGTCTCGCACCCGTCCGCCCTGCGGCGAACACCGACGTGTACGCCCCCTACCTCGACGGGTTCAGCCGCGTGCGGCTGGGTCTGGTCGCACCCGACGCCATCGAGAACGCAACCGACGACGTACCACAGTTCGCACGCGTCCTGCACCGGTACCGCGCCGAATTGTCCGCCCGTCACCTGATCGACTTCGACGAGCAGGTCCACACGGCGCTGCGGGTGCTGCTCACCGACCCGCAGCGGCGACGCCGCTGGCAGCACAGCTGCACACACCTGCTGGTCGACGAAGCCCAAGACCTCACCCCGGCGTTCTGGCTGATGCTACGTCTGCTCGCCGCCCCACAGATGCAGGTGCACGCCGTCGGGGACGACGACCAGACCCTGTACGCGTACGTCGGCGCGTCACCCACGTACCTCGTTGACTACGCCAAGCTGTTCCCCGCAGCCGGCAGCCACGCGCTGGAGGTGAACTACCGCTCCCCACCCGCGGTCGTTGACGCAGCGATCCACCTCCTCGGACGTATCCCACCCACCGGCCGGGTCGCCAAAACCATCCGCGCCGCACGCACCGACCGGGACGCGGACGCGCTGACCGTCGCCCGGGTCGACGCCGCGGACCAGGCTCGCTACGTCACCGACAAGATCACCGGGCTGCTCGACCGGGACGTCGCCCCGGGCGACGTCGCGGTGCTATGCCGCGTCAACGCGCTGTTGCTGCCCGTCCAGGTCGCCCTCAGCGTCGCCGGTATCCCACACACCGCGCCGGTCGGCCCGCAGGTGCTGTCACGCACCGGCGTGGCAGCCGCGCTGGCGTGGCTGCGGGCCGCCACAGCCGGCAACACCATCCCCGGCGACGCGTTGGCGGAAGCAGCGAAACGCTCGTCAGCGAAGATCCGCGGCGAGCACCTGCGGACCCTGGCGTCGCGCACGTGGACCGAACGCAACCTGCGGCAGCTGAGCAAGGACGTCGGCGGCTGGGACGCGACCCAGCTGGTCGACTTCTTCCAGCAGCTGCGTGACGTGCGGGTGGCCGCACGCGTATCGACCGCCGCCGCGTTAGCGGCCGTACGTGACGTCGGTGGTCTGGACGCCGCCGCCGACGAGCTCGACAGGTCGGTCAGCGCAGCCCGACAGTCGAACTCGCATCTGGACGAGCTCGACGCGTTGACGCAGGTCGCCGACCTGCATCCGGATGCGCCCACGTTCGTCGACTGGTTGGGCGACCAGCTAGACGCACGAGTCGACCGCGACGGGGTACGGCTGGCGACGGTCCACTCCACGAAAGGCATGGAGTTCGCGCACGTGTTCGTCTACGCAGCCAACGACGGGATCGTCCCCCACCGGCTCGTCGACGACCTCGACGAGGAACGACGCGTGTTCCACGTGGCTATCACCCGCGGGAGGACGTCGGTGGATGTCGTCGCGTCGAAGGCGGCCACGTCGCGGTTCGTGTTCGAGCTGCGACCACCGTCCAAGACCGACCCGCGACCCACACCGGACAGCGGTCGCCCCGCGCGACGCCGAGGCGGGGCGGGGACGCGCGTGCAACCGACACCCCGGCGACGCGGCTCGACGGTCGTCGCCGCGGTCGGTGACCGGATCACCGCGTCCGGTGGCATCTCCGGCGAGATCGTCGACATGAGCGACGATGGCGTGTCCATCGCGTTGCGGTCAGGTGGACGCGTGTCGGTGCGGTACGGGTCGCAGGTCACCGGCCCTGATGGCCGACTTGGCACGCTGACCGCCAGCTGACCCGCACCGGACTCAGGCAGGCCCCGGACCGTCGGATGCTCTCCCTGTTCAGCGCGCGCGAAAAGCGTGGGGCCAGCGTCAGCCACGACGGAAGTCCGCGCAACACCCTGGAGTTCACGACGCCGTGGGTGCAGCCGATGGGGAGGGAGGGAGCTATGACGTTCATCTACCCCCAGCCTCGGGACACCGGTCGTGTGCGGAGCTGACACGGTCGCCGCCGGCCTCGGATCTTGTCGTGGGCGGGCAGGTCCCACCGTGGCGCGCCAATCGCGGTCGTGCCCGTTGCGGGTTGCTTCGGGAACGCGCGGCTGTCGGTCGGACCGGGTGCATCCACTGCGATGCGGGCGATCGTGGGAAGGCCGGTCGCGGGCTGTAGCCTGACGGCCCGCCTCCGGGTTCCGCCTTTGACGGGCTCCGTCCGGAGAGCCGGGATGGTGTCGAGCACGGCGGGCGTCGCCGTCGCCGAGCGCCCGGGAGGGTGTGGTCATGAACGGTGAGCAACTGAGAGCAATGCAGGCCCCGCTGAAGCAGCGCTACCGCGACGCGCCCCAGAGCGCGCTCGTCACGCTGGAAGCCAGCGGCGATCTCGGCGGCGAGGGACTCACCTGCTCGGTGCGGACCGGCCGCGCACTCGTCGAAGCGGGCTTGCACCCGGCCACCGGCGGGGATGGTCTCTCGGCGTGTTCCGGAGACCTGCTCCTCGAAGCGCTCGTTGCATGCGCAGGCGTCACGCTGCGGGCTGTGGCGACGGCCCTCGACGTCCCGATCCGTTCAGGAAGCGTCCGCGCTGAGGGAGACATCGACTTCCGCGGGACGCTGGGCGTCGATCGTGACGCGCCGGTGGGGTTCCGCAGCATCCGCGTGACGTTCTCCCTCGACACGGACGCGGACGACGCGACGCTGGGCCGTCTGATCGAGCTGACCGAGCGTTACTGCGTCGTTCATCAGACACTCAGCGGCGGAGCCATTCTGTCCATGGGCGTTGACCGGCCAATCTCTTCTCCTTTGTAAGAGCAACCGCGTCTTCAGCGATCATCTCCACGACATGCCGATCGAGATGATCGGCGATGTCCTGCCCGCGGACCAGCAGCTTTGCAGCGCGCCCTCATGGGACCCTGAGTCGACGGCTTCACGTCCTCGCCCACGTCTTTGGGCGGCCCTAGGAAAGGGACCACCTCACCGAGGCAGGCAGAACGACGGTCAGGGGACGTCTGGGAAATCTCTCCGCCGACGACGACGGCACGACGTGCTGTCGGGTGGCCAGCGACTTCGACCGTCGCGGCGGAGGTGTGTCACGAGCGTTCGTGACGTGACGTCCGTCTTGGGTGGGGTTGTGGACCGTCCACGGCGACGGGTCTCCCCACGGGGGACCATGGCGACGACACGCGGACTTGCAGTCACCCATCGGCGGATGGGCCTCCGCGGTCGCCGCCGTCTTCGGGGTCGGGTGGCTCGGGCGGGGCGTCACCCGGCCCGAACAGCGTCGAGGGATCGTCTGGGACCTCCTCTCCGCCGGCCATGCGCGCCAGCCAGCGGGGCGGGTCGGCCAACTCGTCGGCATCGGGGAGGTTCTCCGGGTGCGCGAGCGCGCGGCGCAGCCCCTCAGGACCGCGTGCGTCGACGACGGCCGCGACGAAGCGATCGCCGATGGCCTCGTCGCGCGGGCGCAGGTCGAGGCCCAGCAGCTGCTCGAGCAGTCTCTCACCCTCGCCGGCGGTCGCGCGCCGGCGTCGCAGCACCTCCTCGACGCGCCCCAGGTTCGGTAGCCGTGGCGTCGCCGCGGCGCGGACCTCGGCGCGGGTCCACGCCTGCAGGAGCGACACCACTCCCTGCAGACGCTCAAGGACCCGGCGTTGGGCGGCGGTCGGTTCCAGCCGGAATTGGCTGGCCCGCTCCATCGCCTGCTGGAGCGCCTCGGGATCGTCGGGATCCACCCCGGCCATGACCTCGCGCGAGAGGTCCATCAGACGCTCGGCGTCGATCTCGGTCCCTGCCGCGAACGTCGCAACCAGGCGGTGGACGTGACCGGCCAGCCAGGGGACGGCGTGGAACTGACGGCGGTGGGCCGCTTCGTGCAGCGCCAGCACCACGCTGACCTCGGTCGCGTCCAGGTCGTAGCCGGTGAACGCCTCAGCAGCGTTGACCGCGATCCGGTAGGTCGTGGCGGTGTCGGCCGTGGGGATCGCCAGGTCGAACTGTCCCAGCAACTGCCGTGCGAGTTGACCGATCACCTGGCCGGCCTGCATGCCCATCAGGACCGCCCCCATCGGCTCGAGCATGCGACGCAGGTCGCCCAGCACCGCCCCGAGATCCAGACCGCCGAGCTCGACGCCGAGCGCCTCCATCGGAGCCTGGTCCTCGACGAGATCGGCGAGCGCAGCGATCTGGGCCTGAGCGACCGGTTCCACCAACGGCCGCAAGCCGTCCACGGCCGCGTTCACCCACGTCTGGCGGCTGACGACGGCCAGACGCCCCGCATCGGGCGGGGCCGGCAGGGAACCGTCGTCGAGCCAGTGCTCGGCCAGGCGGAGCGCCTCGGCGGCGCCTGCGACCTCGTCGGGGGTGGGGGGACGGTCGCCGCTGGCGGCCAGGTGCAGCGCGCCCTGGCGGGCCAGGTCCCAGTTCACCGGAGCACCGCCGGTGGCGGCCATGGCCCGGCGCAGCTGAGCGAACAGCTCGGGGCCGCCCAGCTGCTCGAAGAGCCCGGCGAGATCGCCGGGGACCTGCGGCTGGTCGTCGCCCGCTGCGTCGTTGCTGTCCTCGGGTGCCATGGTGAGAGTCTCGCAGGGCCGCAGCGTCAGTGCGACCGCGGCCGGCCCCGGCTGCACCTGGGGGAGACGGAGCGACCGTCCCCGCACTCAAACATCGCCGTGGAGGCGGCTCCTGTCCCTTGAAGAACGGCCAGGAGAGTGAAGCGACTACGCTGACCGGCCAGTCCCGCCGAAGGCTACGCAGAGATGGGCACCAGCGTCGCCATCACCGGCGTCGGCGGCCTGCTGGGGCAGCGCCTGCTGGGACGGCTGTCGACCGACGCTGACGTCGAGCGTGTCGTGGGCCTCGACGTGACCCTCCCAGCCGACCTGCCGGTCGGGGACACGGTCGACCTGCAGCAGGCCGACGTGCGAGACGCCAACCTCGCCACGCGCTTCGCGGGGTGCGACGTGGTCGTCCACCTGGCGTTCTTGATGGACGAGGTCGGTGACCGTGCGGTGATGCGCTCTATCAACGTCGACGGGACGCGGAGCGTCTTCGAGGCCGCACGACGGGCAGGCGTCGCCAAGGTGGTGTACCTGTCGTCGGCCGTGGCGTACGGCGCGCACCCCGACAACGACGTCCCCCTCACCGAAGACAGCGCCCTGCGGGCCAACCCTGACTTCGCCTACGCCGAGGACAAGCTCGCGGTCGAACGGTGGCTGGAAGGGTGGCGCGACGAGCACCGCGACGTCGAGGTGGTCGTGTTGAGGCCCTGGATCGTGGCGGGCCGCGACGTCGATAACTGGTTCGTCCGCCAGCTCGTCGAAGGCACCACCCTGGGTCTGCGGCGAGTGTTCAACGTTCGCGGCTACCGACCGCCGTGGCAGTTCGGCCACGTCGACGACGTTGTCGCCGCGATCACCCACGCGATGCGCCACGACCTGTCGGGGCCGTACAACGTCGCGTGCGAGGGGTGGCTGTCCTACGACGAGTTTCTCGCGATCACCGGCTTGAAACCCCTGTCGATCCCGGAGGGTCAGGCCTTCGCCCTCGCCGAGCAGCTGTGGAAGCTCGACCTGGTCGGTGGGCCTCCCGGAGCGGTGCACTACGTGATGCACCCGATCGTTCTCAGCGTCGAGCGGCTGGTGGCCACCGGCTGGCGGCCGCGGCACACCAACCGTGAAGCGCTCCGCGAGTTGCGTGAGGCACACGCCGAGTGGCTCCCCGTCAAGCACGGGGTCCGGGTGCGCCGCCGCGACGTCCGCATCGGTGCCGCGCTCGCCGGGACGCTCGCCCTGCTGGGCACGGCCGCAGCCGTCGTCGGCCGGGACGAGTGACGTGGACCAGGTCGGCCAGCTCGTGCCTGCGTTCGAAGCGCGGGAGGCGTGGACGTTCGGCCTCGTGGTCGTCCTGGCCGTCCTGCGCCCCGTGGGTCGCCGCGGGTGGCTGGCGGCGGCCGCGCTCCTCATCGTCGCCGTCGGGGCGCTGGGCACCACCCAGCTCGGCGGTCCGGCGTGGCCAGTGCTGGCAACGGTCGGGGCACTGTCGCTGGCGGGCCTGCTGGCGCTGACGGCCGTCACCGAGCCGCTGCGCTGGGAACCACGGACCGGCCCGAGCGCCGCGACCGCGCTGATCGCCGGGGCGCTCGTCGTCCACGTATCCGTCGCGCTGCACACGGCCGACGTCCTGGCGCTTCTCTCCGTCGCCGCGATCGTGTTCGGTGCCGAGCGGCTGGGGCGCCGGTGGGGGTACGTGGGCACGGCACGCTGCACGGCCGCGGCCGTGGCGTGGGCCCCACCGCTGATCCTCGGCTACCGCAGCCATCCGACCGCGCTCGTCGCCGCGGCCGCGCTGGTGTGGTCGTGGTGGGCCCTGGTGGAGATGTGGGGGGGACGCCACCGCCCGGGGCGCCTGGCCGCCACCAGCGGGGTCCTGTTCGGTGCCGCGGTGGTCGCGGCGCCCTGGTCGCTGGTCGCGACGCCGCCGTGGGTGCGCCGCCTGTCCGCGCGGACCGCCGGCTGGTTCGCCGGCGGGGCGTTGGCGGCGTTCGCCACGGCGGCAGCGGGACTGATGCTGGTCGATCGGGAACTGCCGGGGCTGCCAGACCTGTCCACCGTCAACGTTGTGGCGGTGGGTGTGGTCGCCGCCGTCGCGACGGCGGCGTTCGCGGTCCGCCGGCCCCTGTCGCCGACACGGCTGTCCGCGGTGACCGCCGCGCTGCTGCTGACGGCCCTCCCGTGGTGGCTCGCCGGCGACGTCACGGCCGGCCCGGTCGCAGCGATGCCGTTCGTGCTCCTGGCCGCGGTCGCTCCCGACCGGCCCGAGGAGCGCTGGCCGCCCGACGCGGCCGTCCCTGGTGACGCTCGGGCCGAGGTCGGGGCGTGACCGCCGGGACCTGTCCGGATGGACGCTGACGCCCTGGCCGGGACAGCGGTTGTTGGGCCCAGACGCTGGCAGTACCGTCGGTCGTAGACGTCCCACGACCGCGGCAGCGTGGATATCCCGTGAGCTTCGTTCTGATCCCCATCATGGTGATTGTCGTGTGCGTCCTGGCCTGGTCGTGGTGGTCGGGGCGTGTCGCACGGAACCCGGTCACGTCCGTCGACAACTTCCACCGGGCGCTGGCCGCGATGCAGCCCGGCCATGACACGTCCGCTCCGGCCGAGGCCTCGGCACGCCGCAACGACGGCTGACGGCGCGCCCCCCGTCCCCGGCGAGCGCCGGAAGACGCGGCGACGAGCGCACCGGGCTGTGGGGAGGTGCGCCCGCCGCACCTTCCCGGAGCGTGACGGTCACGACGACCCTACGATCGCGGCTCCCCCGCCACCGTCTCGTGGGAAACCGGCACCGTCGTGAGCCCTCGCCGCGCAATCCTCCTCATCCTCGTCGCCGTCCTGGCATCGGTGTCGCTTGCCGCCGCGCAGGCCGCACCCAACGATCCGCACTTCCCGGCACAGTGGGGGCTGAAGCAGATCGGTGCCCCCGAAGCGTGGACGGTCTCGCGGGGCGCCGGGGTCGTCGTGGCGGTGATCGACAGCGGCGTGGATCTCACCCACCCCGACCTGGTCGACGCCTTCGCCCGCCGGCCAGACGGGCGCATCGTCGGCTACGACTTCGTCGACGGCGACGAGGACCCAACCGACGACCACGGCCACGGCACCATGGTGGCCGGGATCATCGCGGCGCGGACGTCCAACGGGATCGGGGTGGCGTCGGTCGCGCCCCAGGCCCGGCTGATGCCCATCCGGGTGCTCGACCGCGAGGCGGCAGGCACCAGCGACCACGTCGACGCGGCGATCCGGTGGGCGGTCGACAACGGCGCCCAGGTGATCAACCTGTCGCTGGAGGTCCACCGCGAGAGCGGCGTGTCGATCCTGCGCGCGCAGCAGGCACCTGACGCGGCGGTGCGCTACGCCTGGCAGCGTGGCGTCGCGGTCGTCGCCGCCGCGGGGAACGACAGCGACGCGTTCACCGACTTCGCCGCAGACGTCCCCGTGTTGCTGGTCGGAGCGACCGACCAGCAGGACCGCCCGGCGAACTTCTCCGATTTCGGCCGCCACGACGCGGTCATGGCACCAGGTCTTGAGATCCGCAGTACCTGGTGCGATCCGTGCGGCGCGGGCGCCCGCCACAGCATCGGCCAGTCGAGCGGAACGTCATACGCGGCGCCTCACGTGGCCGCGACCGTGGCCCTGCTCCGCGCCTCCGGATCCAGCAGCGCTCAGGCGGTCGAACGCGTACGCGCCACAGCGGTCGACCTCGGCCCGCCCGGACCGGACTCCCACACCGGGTACGGACGGCTGGATGCCGCCGCGGCCGTCGGTGTGCAAACGACGCGGTCGGAATCCGCCGGGCAGGCGGCCCCATCACCGCCCGGTACCGGGCCGCGACCGCAGACCGCGGCCGCTGTGGAGCCGTCGCCCGCCGCACCGCCAGCGGCGGTCACCGCGACCCCCGAGCTGTCCGAGCCCGCGCCGCAGCCCCTATCCGCTACACCGCATCCAACGACCGACCCGGCGACGGGGACCACGGTCGAGTCGCCGCGGGCCACGCGGCTGCCGGCCGACACACCGACCTCACCGCAGGCCGGCCCGGCACGGCAGGGCGAGCGCGCGGCGGTCGGCCGGTGGGCGGCGCTCGCGGCGGTCCTGCTGGCGGTCGACGTGGTCGCGCTGATCCTCACCACCGCCGCGACGCGGCGCAGGCGGTTGCGGCCTCCGCACCACGCGTAAAGTCCGTCGGGGCGACGGCCGAGAACCCCTCTACAACGCGCGCCCGCGCGTGTCAGAACGGAGCCGTCATGGAGCACGTCGTCCGCTACCGCACCCCAGCCGGAGAAGACCGGCTCGAGGACGTCCCCAGCGTCGAGGCTGCGCTGGAGCGCGTGGAGCACCTGCGCAACGACGAGGGCGTCGCCGACGTGCGCGTCTACCGCCAGGTCCCGGTCACCTTCCGCGCCTACTACCGGGCCGCGGTGGTCACCCACGAGACCCCCGTCCCAGCGCCCGTGGTGCCGGTCGTCGACCAGCCGTCGCCGCCGGCGGGAGCGATGCCGCTTGCGCCCGCGCCGGTCAGCGTGGCCCACGAGGAGAACGTGGAAGGCACCGACACCCCAGCCGACAACCGGAAGATCTCGCTGTTCAACCGCGGCTGACGTCTCACCCGTCGGGTACCCTCCACCTGCGTGCCGGCGCCCCGCCGTCCGCTCCCAGGTAAGGTCGCGTGCGCCGTCTGCTGTCGATCCTGCTGTTGTTCTCGGCTTTTGGTCTCCTGGGCCGTGGCCACGTGGGGTGTGAGGCGTTCCCGGCTCAGCCGCGCTGCTTCGTCGCGCTGCATCCAGGACCCGCTCAGGACGCCTTGACCGCCGTCTTCATCCGCGGCGCGCGGACGTACGCGTCGGCGGGTGAGCTGCTGCTGACGACCGTCGCGGTCGACCCCGACCTCGCCGCCGCCGAGTGGGTCCGCCACCTGTGGTCCCCACGGGTTCGGCTGGTGGCGCGGACCGAGCTGTATCCTCCAGGAGACGACACCGACGAGGTCCGGCGGCGGAACGTCGCCGAGATGGACCGCTCACAGGTCGCAGCCGCGGTCGCGGCGTTACGCACGCTCGGCCACGCGGTGGACCTCGCGCCCGACGGGGCGCGGGTCGTCGAGGTCGTTGCCGGGTCGCCGGCCGAGGCGACCCTCGCGCTAGGCGACGTGATCGTGTCGGTCGACGGCGACCCGGTCCACACCGCCGACGCCGCGACGCAACACGTCCGGGACCGGGCGCCGGGCGACGTGGTGAGCTTGCGCATCCGCCGCGACGGGGATCTCCGCACCGTCACGGTGCGGTTGGCCCCGCACATCGACGACCCGGACAGGCCGCTGGTGGGAGCGCTGCTGACCGACCACCTCAGCCTCCCGGTCGACGTGCGCATCGAGGCGGGGCAGGTCGGCGGTCCCTCGGCGGGCCTGATGTTCGCGCTGGCGGTGATCGATGCGCTCACCGCGAAGGACCTGACCGGCGGGGCGGTCATCGCCGGGACCGGGGTCATCGACGAACACGGTGTGGTGGGTGCGATCGGAGGGATCCAGCAGAAGATCCTCGGCGCCGTCCACCGTGACGACGACCGCGGCGCCTCGGCGTTCCTGGTGCCGCGCGGCAACCTCGACGAGGCGCGCAGCACGCGGGTGGGCCGCGAGATCCTGGTGATCCCCGTCGGCACGCTGCAAGAGGCGCTTGACGCCCTGGAGCAGCTGCGCGGGGGGCGCCGCCCCCCCGATGCGGTCGCGCTGGGCCGGAGCTGATCGCGCGCCGCAGGTGGCGGCCACGCTGCCGCGCACGCCGACCGGCACGGTCAAGAAGGCCGTGCAGCAGGTCGATAACTGAAGCAGGGCCGCGGGTCGCCGCGACCTCCCCGTACACTCGATCGAACCGATGAGCAGCGGCGTCGCCATCCCCCTGCACCTGGCGGTGCACATCCTGGGCTTCACCGTGTCAGCCGGTCTGGTCGCGTACGCGACCGCGCGGCGCGACGACGCCGGGTCGGGTTGGCTGAGCTTCGCCGCGGGCGGGGCGCTCGTTGCCATCAGCCACGCGGTATCCGGTGCTCTCGTCGCGGGCGGTTCGGCGTGGCCGGTGTCCATCCGCGCTGCCGGCTACGCCGCTTTGGCCGTCGGGGCCGCCGGGGGCCTGCGCCCAGGCACCGGCGGTTGGATCGCACGCGGCCCCGCCTCTGCGGTGATCGCCGCGCCCGCGGTCGTCGTCGCCCCTCCGCCCGCGGCGGGTCTGACCGCCGCCGTCGCCGGAGTCGCCGCCGCGGTGGCGGTCGTGCGTGGGGCGTTGGACCGGCGCGACGTGCTCACCCTGGCCGCAGGCATCCTGCTGTGGGCTGTGGCGGACCTGGCCGCGCAGATCGGTGCGACGCTCGCGGCGGCACTGTGGCTGGCAGGCTCGGTGGCGGTCGGGGGGTGGTTGCTGTGGCGGTCCCGGGAGCACCTGCTCAGCCGTGTCGTCGCCTCGTTCATGGTGGCGCTGCTCGTCCTCGTGCTGGGGCTGGCGAGCGTCGGCGGTGTGGCGTTCACCGCTGACCTGCAGGCCGATGAGCTCGAGAACCTCGAGACGGCCGTCACCGGCCGCGCCGGGCAGGTGCTCGAAGATTGGCCCCTGCAGCTGCTGACGACCGCGCAGCTGTTCTCCAGTGGCGCTCTTGCGCAGCGCGTTGCGACCGGTGATCCGCAGGTCGCCGAGCAGACCGCCCGGACCGTGGCGGCGCTGCCACTGGTCGACGTCGTCGTTGTGGTCCGACCCGGCGGTGACGTCCTGTCGTCCTACGACTGGGGTGTGCAAGACCGTGGTCGGCTCCCCGCCGGCGACGAGCTGCTGTTGGCCGGCGACCCGTTGGTGCAGCGGGCGCTGGGTGGGAACGACGCCGGCGGCGTGGTGACTTTGGGCACCGACGTCCTGGCGGTCGCTGCGACGCCGGTCTACCCCACCGAGGGCGGCGAACCACGCCGCGACCGCCTGGTCGGTGTGCTGGTGACCGGCCGCCGCGTCACCGATCCGGTCTTCCTCGCCGAGTTCGCTGCGGCCTCGGGCGCAGAGGCCTCGGTCGTGGTCGCGGGCACGGTCGCAGCGTCCACCCTGACCCGGGCAACGGCGGACGTGGCCGACGCCATCGCCGGCGGCGAGCGGCGCGGGCTGGTCCAGCTGCGCGGAGAGCCGGCCCTGCTCGTCGCCGCCCCGCTGGAGTCCGGCGTGGAGACGCTGGGGTGGCTGGTCCTCACCGAGGACGCCGCGATCCTGGCCGGCGCGGAGCGCGACTTCGCGCGGACGCTGTTCCTGGCCGCCCTCGCCGGTGTCGCCGTCGCGGGACTGCTGGCGGGATGGGCGGCCAACCGCACCACCCGACCGGTTCGACGGCTGACCCGGGTCGCCGAGGAGGTCGCCGCCGGCAACCGCCAGGTGCGCACCGGGATCGACCAACCCGACGAGGTCGGACGTCTGGCCGACGCCTTCGACGAGATGACCGCCTCCTTGTCGATCCGCGAGGACGAGCTGCGGGCAGCGGCGGCGGTCGAGTCGGCGCTGCGCGGCCGCCTGGAGGTCCTGACCGCCTCGATCGGTGAGGGTCTGGCTGCTGTGGGTCCCGACGGGTCGGTGCAGACCCTCAATCCCGCAGCCGAGCGGTTGCTCGGCACCAGCGCCGGGGACGCGGTCGGTCGCGCCGTCGAAGACGTGCTGGTGGGCACCGACGACACCGGCGCCTCCCTGGTCGCTGCGCTCGGCGGACCCGCGGACCGCCACATCCGCGCGGCGCGGGGCGAGATCGACCGTGACGGCCGTCGTGTCCCGGTCGCGGCGACCGCCGCCCCGATGGTGGCTGTCGACGGCACCCGGCTGGGTCGGGTGTACGTCCTGCGCGACATCGCCGGCGAGGCCGAGGTCGAACGCATGAAGACCGAGTTCCTCGCCAACATGTCCCACGAGCTGCGCACCCCGCTGACCCCGATCCGGGGCTACGCCGAGGTCCTGCGCAAACGCGAGCTGCCCCACGAGCGTGTGGCCGACTTCGCGAGCAGCATCGTGGCGTCGGTCACGCGTCTCGAACGGATCGTGGGGATGCTGGTCGACTTCGCGGCGCTGGAGGCCGGTCGGATCTCGGTGCAGATCCAACCCATCGACCTCGACACCGTCGTGGATCAGGTCCTGGCGTCCTGGCGCGAACGTCGTCCCGACCGGCGGTTCACGCGCCGATTGGCGCGCGACCTGCCGCCCGTCGCCGCCGACGCCGCGCTGCTCGACCGTGTCCTGGAGGAGGTCGTCGACAACGCCGTGAAGTTCTCGGAAGGGCCGGTCCGGCTGGTCGCGGAACGTGCGGACGGCCACGTGCGTTTGACCGTCCGCGACGCCGGCGTCGGCATCGACCCCCAAGAGGCCACCGCGATCATGCGTGACTTCCACCAGCTGGACGGCAGCGCGACCCGCCGGTACGGGGGGCTCGGGCTGGGTCTGTCGCTGGTGCGTCGCATCGCGGACCGTTTCGGCGCCACCGTCACCGTCGAGTCCGTCCCCGGCGCCGGCACCGACGTCCACCTGCTGCTCCCGACCGACGCCCAGGTCCGCCGCGGACGTCCGCCCGGTCGCCGACGAGGCGCAGGCCGATGAGCGTGCACAGCGCCGAGGGGACGCGGCCGGCGGTGGTTCGACGCGGACGCGTCTCCGCGTGGATCGCCGTCGTCGCGGTGATCGTCGGGGTGGTCGTCGCGCCGCCGTGGCGCACACCGGGGATCCCCGCAGGCTTCGCCGCCCGCCTGATCACGGGTGATCTGCAGCGCCTCGTCGACGGCCGCTGGGTCGACGTCCGCCTCGAAGAGCTCGTGCCCGACGGCGCCGCGGTGCGGTCGCAGGACGGGGCGCGCCTAGCGGTCGACGGGGGGAATATCGCGCTGTCGGGCGAGGCGCGCGCCCGCCTGGCGGATCCGTTGGAGATCACGGCCGGATCCGTCCTGACCGAGGTCCCTGGACGTGAGCGGGTGGTCGCCTTCTCGCCGTTCACCGTCAGCGGGCGCGGGTCGTGGCGGGTGGACACCGGCGGCGCCGTGCGCGTCGGGGTCTACGACGGAGGGGTGGGGATCCGCGCCGAGGCCGCCGGCGTCGACTGCGACGGCCCGTGCGTGGCCGTCGGCCGTCTGCAGGACGCCACGGTGGTGGGTGGACGACTCCCCGCGGACCCGCGTCCGCTGCACTACGAGCCGGTCGATGAATGGGATCGGCGGCTGTTGGCCGACGTCCTGGCGATCGACCGGCAGGTCGCCCAGCTGGCGGCCGGGTTCGCCGCCCGGTACGGCAGCGCACCACAGCCGCCGGCGTTCTACACCGCTTTCAGTCAGGTGCAGGGGCCGCTCGCGGACGCGTTGCCGCGCCTGGCGACCACCACCGCCGCGGGGCGGTTCGGGCCGCCAGCTGACGTCCTGGTCGCGGTGGTCGTGACCGACCTGCTGGTGCAGCGCGCCGGGTTGGGTCTCGACGAGGCGGTCGACACGATCGTCCGCCTCCGCCACGACGGCGCCACCTGGGGCATCGTGTTGGCGATGCACGATCTGGGGGCCGATGCGCTGAGGCAGGCGGTGACGCTGGCGGTGGGGCTGGGACCGGCGTTCCCGGCTGTCGTCGGCGGGGCGCCGGGCGCGGACGTCGTGGCCGCCGAGCCCGTGGCGCCGGGCGGCTCGGCGCCTGGCGCGCAGGCACCCGGCCCGGCCGGTCCGCCGCCACCACCACCACCACCACCACCACCGTCGCCGCCACCGCCGCCGCCCGACGCCGAGCTGTGCCCGCTGGAGCCGTGCGCCCCGGTCAACGACGTCGTCGACGACACCGTCGATGACCTCACCGGCCTCCTCGACGAGACGGTGTCGGACGTCGGCGAGGCCATCGACGACACCGTCTCGAAGCTCCCGACGCTCCCGTAGGCCCTCGGTCGGTGACCGACGGCGGCGCGACCGGGGCGCCTCTATGCTTGCGACCCGCAGCAGGCAACGAGGGAACCGTGCTCACGCCCGAAGAGATCGCGTCCCGCCAGTTCCTGATCGCCCTCCGCGGCTACGACCGTGACGAGGTCACGGCGTTCCTGGAACAGGTCGCCGACGACTACCGGGCGCTGCAGCGGCAGGTGGAGGAGCTGCAGGCCGAGTCCGGCCAAGCGCCACCCGAGCCGGGTGCTGCCCCGGCGGCGGGCGACACCCGCGACGTCTTCCAGCAGCTGGGCGAGGAGACCACCCGGATCCTCGTCGCGGCGCAGGACGCCGCGGCCGAGATGCGTCGGCGCGCCGACGAGGAGGCTCGCACGGCGCTGGAAGCCGCGCAACGGACCGCGCAGAGCGAGCTGGACTCCGCCCGCATGAGCGCCACGGAGCAGCTCGAACGCGCGCGCAGCAGCGCGACCGAGCAGCTCGAGCACGCGCGCAGCACGGCAGCACAGGAACTGCAACGGGCACGCCGGGAGGCGGAGGAGCTGGTCGAAGAGGCCCGCCACCGCCGGGAGGTGATCCAAGCGGGCGTGCGCGACCTCGAGGCCGCACGCGCCCAGCTGGCAGTCGATCTCGAAGCCGCCATCGGGGCGGTCGCGTCCGCCGTTGAGGGGCTGCAGCTGCAACCCTCGCAGGAAGCCGCAGCGTCCGAGGCGGTGCCCGCCGAGGCCGAAGCCTCCGACGAGGTCGCGCTGAGCGAGCCGGAGTTCGCCACGCCAGGGCCTCCCGAGACCGACGACGAGGCCGAGCGGGAGTGGGCCGTGGAATCCGCGGCCGCCGAAGTCGCGGCGGCTGCCGAAGCAGGCGACGACGAGGGGATCCCCGGCGGAGGCGGTGAGGAGCGAACCGCCGAGGAAACGCGCGCCGAACAGGGGACGTCTGCCGCCGAGGAGTCGGCGTCAGCTCGCGCCGATGAGGAGTCAGCTCCCGCCGATGAGGCCGTGCCTCCCGATGATGAGGCGGCGGCTCGCGCCGACGACACCGCCGAGATCAGGATGGACGAGGCTGTGGTCGCCGAAGTGGAGACGTCAGCGCCCGCGGTCGAGCCGATGCAAGAGGCCCGCTCCGTCACCGACGTCGCCGCGGCCGAGCTGCGCGAACGCGCGCTGCAGGAGATCCGCCCCGGGATGGTGCGGCGCCTGAAGCGCACGCTGCAGGACGTGCAGAACGGCGTCCTCGACGCCATCCGCAGGACCGAGGGGAAGTCCGACGTCACCGTGCTGCTGCCCGGTGACGAGGACCTCGCTCCGTTGGAGGGCGTCGGTGAGGCCTTCCTCAGCGAGGTCTACGGCGCGGGGCTGCGAGACGGCGCCACCCTGGCGGACACCGCCGAACCGGACGAGGGCGACCGCGAGCGGATCCGCTCGGCCGCGCGGGATCTGCGTGACGGCCTGGCCCACGAGATCACCACGTCCTTGGAGGCGACCCTGCGCGCCGGCCTGCAAGCCGAAGAGGAGCTGGGGGTACTGACCGAGCGGGTCGGTGAGGTCTTCCGTGACCTCAAGGGCCCCGTGGCCGAGGCCGCCGCCGAGACCAGCCTGATCCGCACGTACCAGCTGGGCGTGCACGACGCCTGGCGCGCGGCCGCGCTCTCCGAACGGGTCTGGGTGGTGGGCGACGAAGCCCGTTGCCCGGAGAACCAGTGCCGTGCCAACGCCTCCGAGGGGCGCGTCACGCTCGACCGAGAGTTCCCCAGCGGCGATCTGGTGCCCCCAGCCCACCGCGGCTGTGTCTGTACCGTCGCGCCGGCCCAGTGACCCGAGCGCCCGTGGCGACGCGCCGGTTGCGCGACGCCATCCGCCGACGGCTGGGTGTGGTCCTGGCCGTCGTCGTCGTGCTCGTGCTGCTGTCCGCCAACCGGGTCGCGACCTTCCTGACCGATCTGTGGTGGTTCCAGGGGCTGGGGTACGAGTCGGTCTTCCTCGGGCTGTTCAGCGCCCGGATGGGTCTGGGGGCACTGTTCGGTGCGGTGCTCGCACTGCTCGTGGCCGTCAACCTGGTGATCGCCCGACGTCTGCGTCCGCTGATCCTGCCCGCCACGGCTCGTGAGGCGGCGATCGAGCGGTACCGGCAACTGGTCGATCCTTACGTTCCGTGGCTGATCGGCGGTGTGGCCCTGCTGTTCGCCCTCAGCGGCGGGGCGGCCGCAGCCAGCCAGTGGGAACCGTTCGTGCTGTGGCGCCACGGCGGGGCGTTCGGCGTCGCTGACCCCCAGTTCGGGCGCGACGTCGGGTTCTACGTCTTCGACCTGCCGTGGGCGGAGTTCGTCGAGGGCTGGCTGTTCACGTCGCTGCTGATGGTGCTCGCCGTCACGGCGGGTGCCCACTACCTGCTCGGCGCCATCCGTCCCGACGCGCCCCGCAACCGCGTGACTCCTCAGGCCAAAGCGCACCTGTCGGTGATGTTGGCGCTGGTGCTGGCCGTGCGCGGGTGGGGGTACTGGCTGGATCGCTTCGCGCTGAACTTCTCGCCCCGGGGCACGGTCACCGGGGCGTCCTACACCGACGTCAACGCTGAACTACCGGCCCTGAACCTGCTCCTGCTCGTCACCGCGGTGGCGATCGTGATGGTGCTGGTCAACATCCGCCGGCGCGGGTGGTTGCTCCCGGGCGCCGCCATCGGCCTGTTGATCCTGGCGAGCATCCTGCTGCAGGGCATCTACCCGGCCGCCATCCAGCGGCTGCGGGTCGATCCCCAGGAACTGACCCGCGAGCAGCCGTTCATCGAACGCAACCTGGAAGCCACCCGCAGTGCGTACGACCTGCACGAGGTGGAAGGCACCAGGTTCACGGTCCACGACGACCTGGGGCCCGCGGACGTCGAGGAGCGCGCCGTCACTCTCAACAACGTCCGCCTGTGGGATCCCAGCGTCCTGCTCAAGAGCTACCGCCAGCTGCAGGCGATCCGGCCCTACTACGACTTCGCCGACGTCGACGTCGACCGCTACATGGTCGACGGCGAGGTACGCCAGACGATGCTGTCGGTGCGCGAGATGCAGCCCCAGCAGCTGGAGGAGTCGGCCAAGACCTGGCAGAACCTGCACACGTTCTACACCCACGGCCACGGGGCGGTGGCCTCGCAGGTCAACATCGCAGACCGTGAGGGCTCCCCGGTCTTCCTCAGCCGCGACATCCCCCCACGCGGCCCGGCCGAGACACTGGTGCCCGACGGCCGCCCCGGCGTGTACTTCGGGGAGCTCCACGGCGACTACTCGATCGTGCGGGGCGCCGACGAGGAGCTGGATTTCGAAGCCAGCGACACCGGCGAGGCGCAGACGACCGTGTACGACGGGCTCGGTGGCGTCCCGGTCGGGGGCCCCCTGCAGCGCTTGGCGTTCGCGCTGCGGTTCGCTGACCCCAACCTGGTGTTGTCGGGCCTGATCCAGCCCGAGTCGCGCATCATCTTCGAGCGAGAGATCAGCCGACGGGTGCAGCGCGTCGCCCCGTTCCTCCTGCTCGACGACGACCCGTACGCCGTCGTGCTCGACGGGCGGATCGTGTGGATCCAGGACGCCTACACCGTCTCGGCGCACTACCCGTACGCGGAACGCAACCAGTTCATCAACGATCTGCACCGTGCGACCGTCAACTACATCCGTAACAGCGTCAAAGCGGTCGTCGACGCCTACGACGGGACGGTGACGCTGTACGTGGTCGAGCCCGATGATCCGGTGGTCGCCGCGTGGCGTCAGGCGTTCCCGGAGCCGTTCGCCGACGTGTCCGCGGCTGACGATCAGCTGGTGCGGCACTTTCGCTACCCGGAGGACCTCTTCCAGCTGCAAGCCGACGTGTACCGGCTGTACCACATCCCCCAGGCGCCGGCTTTCTACAGCAAGGCGGACGCGTGGCAGTTCCCCACCGACGCCCCGGCCATCACCAACAGGCAGAAGCCCGAGGGTGCGCCCCTCGAGCCGTACTACCTGTTGATGCGGCTCCCCGGTCAAGAAACCGAGGAGTTCGTCCTGATCCAGCCGTACCTGGCGCGGAACAAGCCCAACATGATCGCGTGGTTGGCGGGACGCTCAGATCCGGGGCGTTACGGCGGGCTATACGCGGTGCAGTTCCCCAGCAACCAGACGATCCTCGGGCCGGCGCAGGCGCATGCCAAGGTCGAGCAGGACCGCACCATCTCCGAGTGGATCACGTTGCGCAGCCAGGCCGGGTCGGAGGTGATCCGCGGCAACCTGCTGGTGATCCCCATCGAGCGCTCGATCCTGTACGTGCAACCGCTGTTCCTGGTCAACCCGCAGACCGAGATCCCGGAGCTGGCCAAGGTCACGCTCGTGCTCGGCGACAAGGTCGTGATGGCCGACACCTTGGATGCGGCGCTCGCGGAACTGATCGGGGCGGCCCCCGAAGACGCGGTGGTCCCCGGCGCCCCCGTGGAGCAGCCCGATCCAGAGCCGGAGCGGGTGAGCGTCGCGGGCCTGCTGAGCCGCGCGATGGACGCTTTCTCCGCCGCCGATCAGGCTCTGCGTGACGGCGACCTGGCGACCTACCAGCGCCGGGTCGACGAGGCACAGGATCTGCTGCGCCGCGCCGCGGAGGAGGAAGGCGTACCGGTGCCCGAGCAGGATGCGGCGCCTTCGGACGAAGCCGCGGCGGCGACCGACACCGAGGAAGGCGGCGCTGCGACCGAGGGCGGGGCGTGACCTCGGGCGGGGCGCCGGCGTTTGCCGCGCTCACGGGGCGGGGGTACCGTCGTCGCCGCGACGCGGGGTGGAGCAGTTCGGTCAGCTCGCCGGGCTCATAACCCGGAGGTCGCAGGTTCAAATCCTGCCCCCGCTACTACGAGAACCCCCGGTTTCGGGGGTTTCTCCTTTTCATGGCCGCCGGATGGCCGCCGGAATTGGCACTGCGCATCGCAGCACCGCGTACAGCTTGCCGGTGCTATGCACGGTCGTGCATAGACGGCGGGGTTACGGCAGTTCCCAGAGGCGGCGGTAGGGACCGGTCTTGGCCCAGTCCATGAGGTTGATGCGCCCAGCGGCGTTGGTCCACCAGCCGATCATGACGGCCAGTTCGATGGGGGTGGCTAGGAAGAGATCGGTGTGGTCGACATCGGACTGGTCGGCCACGCGCGTTAGCACGTCCCCGATCTGCTGGGCCCAGCCGTTCGCGATCTCGGAGCTGCCAACGGTCGTGCGCCCGGGTCCGTCAGCGGGGGTGAGTATGACGCGGTGGCGGTATCGGTTGCCTGCGGAGATGTGCGCTGCCACTCGTGCGTCGACGTTGCGGGTCACCGAGAGCTCGACGCAGGCGCGGCCAGCATCGACCGGGCCGCGCCCGCCGCGGGTTTCGTTCAGCGGCGCTGGGTTCTCGGGGGCGGCGAGCGTCGTCCATGCGCCGTCTTCGCGGTGCAGCCGCAAGGTGCAGCCGGTGGGTTGCGAGAAGGCGTGGCCAAGCGCGACCGCTAGCGACAGATGGGCCTTCGCGGCGATGGTCACCTGGCAGGCGCCGTAGGCGGCCTTCAGCGCGCCGGTGGCGGCGTGCAGTGCGGATCGCAGGCGTTGTTCGGTGTTGGCGGTGAGATTTCCGTCCGTGAGGTGGTGGCGCCAGTCGAGGTTGAGGACGGCGCGGTCCCGCAGGGATGCCGTGTCGTCGTAGGTGACCATGCGTACAACGGGGCTTGCGCCTGCCGTGTGGGCGTCCTTCAGGTGCCCGCGCACGTACCGCGAGGCGATCGCGGCGGAGGTGGTGGGCGGGTCGGCATCGGGGTCGACGACGTGGCCATGGCTGTCGCCGATCTCGACACCCATCCGGCTGACGAGCGCGGCGCCCTCCTGGGGAGTCATCCCGTCGAACACGGGAACGATGCGCAGATGCTTGTTGCGGGCGGCGCGGGCGATGGCCGGTAGCTCCACCTTGGCGACGTAGGCGGATTGGATGATTCGTTCGTTAATCCAGAGGATGACTCCTGAGCAGTTAGCGAGCTCGGCGAGGATGGTGTCAGTCGTGTCGTCGCCGACGTCCAGGTTCTCGACGTCGCGCCAGGGGTTGATGCCGTGCTCGCGCAGCGCCTTGACGACCTGACCACGCTCGATTCGGTCGCCGGTGTAGCTGATGAAGGCGCCGTTCACGCGCCTTGTCCTTCGTAGTGGTCGGGGAGGTCCCCGGTGATGCAGATCTTGGCGCGCTTGAGGCCCGTCGGGCTGGTGGCGTAGGCCCGAAGCTCGGCGGCGGCGTCGCCATCGGGGCTGGGGTGGGCGATGAGGAGGATGGGAGTGTCGTTGGCGTCCGGGTCGGCGGCGACGGTCAGCATGGTGGCGAGGTCCAGCGGGCTCGGGTCCGGATCCGTCGTGTGGCTGTGCCATTCACCGACGTAGCCGATGCGGGAGTCGTGTTCCCGCGCGTCGGCGATGACGGCTGCTGCCGTGTCGCCGGCGATGCGGTAGTTGCGCGGGTCGGCGTCTGCGTCGGGGATCTCGATGGCGTTGGCCACCAGCGTCCTCCCGTCGATGCGGCATCCGACGAGGACACCGCCGGTCTCGTCGGGCAGGGCGGCGCTGGCGGCGCCTCGCATGGTCCGCTGGGCGCGTTCGGTCACGTCGACGGTGATGGGCAGGTCCTCGGGGCGGACCCGGCCGGGCCGGTCGAAGGGCGGGTCGCCGGGGCGGATGACCTCGATGACTTCGTCGGGCTGGTCGTGCCGTCCGGTGAGATGGTCGATGGCGACGTTGGCGGCGACGTTCGCGGCGTGGGCGACAGACGCGGGTGGGGCGTTGTGGATCTGGGCTAGGCAGCCCGTCTCGGTGCCGACGTACTCCGCCTCGTCGCCGAGCGGCGGGATCTGCGGGTAGGCGTCGAGGTGCGTGCGAGCGGCGATGGGGGTGTCCCCGACGCCGGCCTGGCGTCGCACGCGCGCCACGGCCCCGCCGCGGAACAGCGCCACCGTCAGGTAGGGCCGGGCTGCGTCCTGGGCGACCCGCGCTGCGAGTTCGGCGAGACCACCGTGGCCGGTGGCGTCGATGGTGAGGTCCGCCGACTCGACCACGGCGCGGAGCCCGTCGGTGGTCCACACGTGCCCGTCGTGGGTCTCTTCAGGGATCGCCACGGTGACCCACGGGTATTGCTCGAGCTGCTCCTTGAGGGCGCCGGTCTTGGTGGTACCGGCGGGAGTGCCGGGGGCGGCCGCGTGGCGGATGAGGTTGGCCGGCCACAACAAGTCGTAGTCGAGCAGCCGCAGGTTACGCATGCCAGAGCGGGCAAGCTGGTCGGCGACGTGGGAGCCGATCGCGCCGACCCCGATGATCGCGACGCTCTTGCCATCCAGCAGGTCGGCGTCCGGGCCTGCACGTAGCAGCATCTCGTGCACTCCCTTGGGGCGAAGGACCACGAGGTACAGGTCCCGGCCGCCGCCGCTGTCGTCGGTGTAGGTCAGCAGGACGGTGGCGACGAGCCCGGCCTGGTTGCGCCAGAACAGCCCGAACATCACGACCGGGTGGTTGCGCAGGTCGCTGTCCAGACGTTTCCGCTGCTTGTCGGTGAGGAACCGCCTGAACTCGTCGAGGTTCCGGGGCGGATGGGGGACGGACTCGCGGTAGAAGCACCGTGCACGGACCGCGCGACGGTCCTTGAGTCCGGCTGGGAGGTCGGTCGAAGCCGTGAACGCGCCGGGGTGTAGGTCGTACACGACGACCGGGCTTGGACGGCCGTCGGCTGACACGGCGTGCGTGAAGTGGAAATCACCGTGCTGTCCGTCGCCAGGGTGGCCTACCGAGAACTGTGTCGATCTCCACGAGCCCGACGACCTGGGGGATGTCCTCCTGCCAGTAGATCTCCGGGTTTCGGGCGTTCTCGACGTCGGCGAAGCCACGGTCGGCGTCGGTGGCCCACTCCTCGATGCGGTCGTACAAGCCCTGGAGGGTGGCCCACCGCTGGCTGGCGTCCTCCGTCTGCCACAGGCACAGCCGCTCCTGGTCGGCGTGCCACGTCGCGATGTCGGGAACGTGGATGAGCGGCGGCAGGTAGGGCCAAGAGGGCCGGACGATGATGGTCATGCGTTCTGCGTCGGTGTGCGCGCCCTCGAGCAGGGACGGGTGGGTGGGACCTTCCCAGCTGAAGGGCCCGGTCCGTTCGAACCCGTCGGCCTCGAGTTCGGTGACGAACTCGCGCAGTCGATCGGGGTCCGCGGCTAGGTCGAACGCGTCGGGCTCAGCGCCCACCGAACGACCTCTCGGCAGTCCCTCCGGTCGCAACGTTCGCTGCCCCGGCGCCTCCCATCACCACGCCTGTGGATCGGCATCCGGGAGGGAGCGGGAAGACGTTGTCCATCTTGCGGTTGCCTCCCAGGATGTGCCGCCACTCGATGGCGGCCTGGCACGCGTCCTGCGTCGTGACGGCGCGCTGAGCGCGGCGGGCCAGCGCGTCGAGCGTCTCTCGGGCGGCCGCGACATCGTCGGGTGCAGGCGCCGGCGCGTAGGGCTGATCGAGCACGGGATCGCAAACCGGACGAGCGTCGACTTCGGCGAGACGGGCGGCCAGGAACTTGAGAGCCGACGCGGTCACGTCCGCCCAGGAGTCTCCCTGGATGTCGCCTGCGGCGAACCCCTCGTGTAGCGCGAACTCGTAGTACAGGAAGCTGGGCTTGGTGTCCTCGAGGTGGCTGCTCTTGACCTGCTTGAGGGTCTTGACGGTCGGCACGAAGCCACCGGCTCCCCCGACGATCACGTCTCCGTTGCGCTCGCGGGTCTCATCGATGAGCTGGACCGGGTCAGTGCAATGCCAACCCCCGGTGCGCTGCCGATCGGCCCACGGTTGGGGGCGGTGCACCTCTGGGATGCCGTAGTGTCCGTTCCACCGGACCGCTGGGACCACGTCGACGGAGAAGTCGAAGCCGAGTTTGTCGAGGTTGGCGATGACCCTGCTGACCCGCGACTGCTTCCAGTTGTACTCCTTGGCGGCGAGCCGGATGTAGTCGGGGGAGGGAACGCGGTCGGGTCCGAAGCTGACCTTCAGCGAACGTGGCTGTCGGACGAGGCGGCCCTGTTCGTCGAACGGCTTAAGAGCGCTATCGAACAGGCCGTAGGCGTCGTCGGGGGCGATCGACTGCACCGTCTCGCCCATCAGTCGACCGAAGACGTCCACGTCCTTGCCGGGCCAGATCGACACCCTGCGGGCGTAGCTGCCGACGAGGACGTCCTTGAGTTCGCGGTCGCTCAGGGCTCGAGAGCCGTGCAGAACAGAGCGAACCTCCACATGGGCGGCGATCGCGACGAGAGCGCGGTCTGCGAGGGCGATGTTCGAGTGCATCTCCCGGAACTGCTTCGGTAGAGGGTGGTTGGACACGGACTCGTCCTAGCTGTTGTCGCCGTTGTCTCACCGAACTGAGGTCAGTGCTTCTTGTCGCGGGGCGGGAACGGGTCGTTACCTGGCGCGACGGTGTCCGAGTCCCGGATCTTGCCGTCGCGACCATGTACGCGAACCTCACCCCCACTCTGGTTGCGGACGATCTCCTTCGCACGCCGGATGGCGTCGGACTGCGTGTCGGCGTGGCCGCTCGACCGCCGACCGCCGGGTTTCTTGATGTCCCATCCACCGTCGGGGTTGGGTACGACGTGACGGTTGGTTGGCATGGCATCGCCCTTTCGGTGTTCGGCCCGAAGGACTGTAGCACCTTGACAGTATAGTACACAAACGTTATGCTGGGAGAGGCTGGTGCCGTACGAGATCAACTACACGGACGAGTTCGGGGAGTGGTGGGATGGGCTGTCGATCGAGCAACAGGAGGCCATCATCGCGAGAGTCGAACTCCTGGAGGAACATGGTCCGGCGCTCGGTCGACCGACCGTCGATCGTGTCAATGGGTCGGCGTTCCACAACATGAAGGAGTTGCGGTGCAGCAGCTCCGGGACACTCCGAGTGCTGTTTGCCTTCGATCCGCGTCAAGAGGCGATCTTGCTGCTTGGAGGCGATAAGTCGGGTGACTGGGATGCCTGGTACGACGAGGCGATACCTGCCGCCGACGCGCTCTACGCCGAGTATCTCCGAAGCCTGCGCAGGGAAGGGATCATCGAATGAGCGGCAGCAAGAAGTTCTCGAAGCTGAAGGCCGACCTCTACGAGCGCAGTCCGGAGTCGCGCCAGCGAGTCGCGGAGAAGGTGGCAGAGCTCACAGAGGAGCTCGGTCTCGCCGAGTTGCGCTCGAGGATGCAGAGAACCCAGACGGAACTGGGCGAGCTGATCGGGACCTCGCAGTCAGGCGTCTCACGGCTTGAGCGTCAGCGTGACATCTTGGTTTCGACACTTCGCGAGTACGTGGTCGCAACGGGGGGGCGACTCCGGATCGTGGCCGATTACCCGGATCGCGCCTATGAGATTCGTCTGCCCGTGCTCGGCGAGCAAGGCGCCATGGGGCGCTCACCGCGTAGCTTCCATGTCGTCTGGCAGGACCCCCACACGAGACAGCTGGTCCACGTTGGCCGCCTGCGGTTCACGGGGGAGAAGTTCCTCTTCGCGTACACACCAGAGGCAGAACTCCACGCCGGGTTCGAGCCCTTCTGTGAGTTCCCAGACCTGCGTGCACAGTATGAGTCAGAAGATCTGTTCCCCTTCTTCGCTGACCGGATCGTGTCGTCTGCGCGACTGGACTACGACAGCCAACTCGACGCGCTCGGGCTGACGAGAGAAGAAGCGACACCGGTGGAGTTGCTCGCCCGCTCGTGGGGACAGAGTCCCCACGACACCATCCAGATTGTCCCAGAACCACAGCCCCAACCTGGTGGAGCCGAATGGTTGCCGTTCCTTGTCTCGGGGGTGAGCCATGCCCACGAGGACGCCGAAGGTGATACGCCCGAGGCTGTTACGGAACGAGTCGCCAGCCTCCAACGCGGCCAGAGACTCGAGTGGCGTGACGAGCCAGCCAACCCCTTCAACGACCGAGCCATTCGCCTGGAAGTCGACGGCTGCCTGGTTGGATGGATTCCCGATTACCTACTTGACTACGTGCACAAGAAGCGCAATGAGAACTACAGCTTCCAGGTAATGGTGGAGCGGGCGAACGGAGGCGATCGGCCCTGGCACCTTCGCCTTCTCTGCCGTCTTGAGGTCGTCCCCAGCTGAGCTGCCGGCGGGGCTACCGCACCGGCGCACGTGTCGACGTCAGTCGTCCAGGTCGGCTTCGCCGCTCTCGTGCGCCTCGCCGAAGATCAGCCCATCGAACCGCGCTGCGGCGTTGGCGTCCATGCCGGGCATGACGTGCTGGTAGGTGTCGGCTGTGAAGGAGTGGGAGTGGTGGCCGAGGCGCTCCTGAACGACCTTGGGGTTCTCGCCATCGGCCAGGAGAAGGGTCGCGTGGGTGTGGCGGAGATCTTGTAGGGGCCGGATGCGTGGGAGGCCCGACTCGACGATCATCTCGCGGACGGTCTCGGTGACGTGGTCTGGGTGCCATGGGTTGCCGTCGTCGCGACAGAACACGAGATCGTGGTCGTGCCAGATGGGGGACCGCAGCCGAGTCTCGGTCTGACGTCGACGGGCGTCGCGCAGCACAGATCTTCCCTCTCGTTAGTCTCCGGTACGCCACGGCAGCGAGTACCTACTGCCTCCTGATGTTCAAAATGTGCACCGCGCGAAGTGCTGCCTATCGCACATCTGTCCTCGCGCAGTCAACGCGGTGACGTGGAGGTCGCTCCGTGCGCGTCGGCATCAATCGCCAAGCCGCCTCAACGGATGTATCAGTCATGAAGGGAACGGGGGTGAAGCCTGCAACGGTGGTTCCTCGCCCCGGCTGTGAGGGCACAGCAACGGCGCCGTCGAGGGCCTGCAGACGGTCGACCATGTTGGTTAGGCCGTGACCGCGCGGGGGCGTGGCCGGGTCGAACCCCACCCCGTCGTCGACGACCTGGAAGGTGAGGTCGCCAATGGTCTGGGCCAGCGTCACGGTGGACTTGGTGGCCTTGGCGTACTTGCCGGTGTTGTCCAGCGCCTCGAGCACGCAGAAGTACACCGCCGCCTCGACCTCCTGCGGGTAGCGGCCGACCCCGTCGGCGATGGTCTCCACGGGGGTTGCGGCCTTGCGGGCCTGACCCTGGAGCGCGACGGTCAGGCCTTCGGCGGCCAGCAGCGGCGGGTAAATGCCGTGCGCCAGCTCCCGCAACGTGGTCACCGCATCACCCGCGTCGGCGGCCACCTGCTCAACGAGCGCCGCGGTCTTCGTGCGCGTTCGCGTTCCGCCAGGGACTTGGCGATGTCCAGGAAACTCAACGTGAGAGCAGGAGGTGTGTCCGGCCGAAGCCTGAAACCCGGAGCTTGGCAAGTGGTCCCCCCGCGTGCTGGCCCGCCGCGACAGCCGGAGCATCCGTCTTTCCCGTCGCCCCCTGTGGGCGGAGCATGGCTGCGCCTCCTGGCGGTGGGGCAGGAGATCCCCCCGGCCCTGGAGGCAACTCGGGCGGTTCCACCCGTACGCTCGTGTCAGTGAGCGACTTCAGGAATGCCACCAGGGCTTTTTCTTCCTCTGGGCTGAGGTTGAGCGGCTGGATCAAAGGGGACTTGTTGTCGGCGTCGCCGCCACCGCGGTTGTAGAAGGCGACGACCTCCTCAAGCGTGGGGAAGACACCGTCGTGCATGTACGGACCCGTGAGCTCGGTGTTGCGCAGCGTGGGGGTCTTGAAGGCCCCGAGTTCCTGCGGGTCACCTGTGACCTCGAACCGACCGAGGTCGGCCGGGACGCGCCGTCCCCTCGGGATCAGGCCCTCAGCGCGCTGCTGGCTCGCCGCCACGTCGGCGAGCTTCGGCCCGACCTCTGGGACCCCCAGAACATGGAAGCTGTAATCCGTGAAGTGCGGGGCGGCATGGCAGCTGACGCAAGCAGCCTTGTCGTTGAAAAGTCTCATCCCCTCCTGAGCTTCCATCGAGAGCGCCGTCTGGTCACCCGCCTGGAAGCGGTCGAAAGGGGAGTTGGCCGTCACGATCGTCCGCTCGAAGGCGGCGATGGCCCGAATGATCCGGGTGAACGTAATCTCTTCACTCCCGAAGGCTTTGCCGAACAACTCCGGATACTGCGGAATGGCCTTCAGTTCCTCGATCAGCTCGGGGATCGGTTGAGCCATCTCCACATCGGCCGGGATCGGCTTGGCCGCCTGCTCCTCCAAGCTGGCGACCCGGCCGTCCCAAAACAGGAAGTCGGCGAACGCCGCGTTCCAGATGGTTGGGGAATTGCGCCCCAGCTCTCCCTTCGGCCCACTGTTGCGGGGAACGCCGTCGCTGAAGCCGTTGTCGGGTGAGTGACACGTCGCGCAAGCCATCTGGTTGTTCCCAGACAGACGGGGATCGAAGAACAGCATCTTCCCGAGCTCGACCTTCTCGGGAGTCTGGGGGTTGCCGGGCGGGATGGGGATGGCACCCAGCACGCTCTCGACGGTGCCGACCTCTGCCTGGTCCTCCGGAGCAGTCGCCTTCGGTTCCTCTCCGCCGTTCGTGCAGCTCCAAGCGACCAGGGTAATGCCAGCCAGAACCAGCCCCCACTCGCCAAGCTTCTTCAAGACACCGGTCGTCTTCACCGTCTAAGACTTTCTGTCGACGGGACTTGGCAAGCACGCTCTACACGCGTCGCGCGGCAAAGAGGACGCCTCCTTAAGCTGCCATGGCATCGAGGCGCACCCGTCCGCCAACCTGTCACGGTCAACCGCGGGACTACTCGAGCGGGAGGTCCTCGAGGCCGATCTCCGATGCAGTGCCCGGGGACCCTGTCCTCTGCCCCATGCCCCCCGTGCTGACCATGAGCCGCAACAGGGAACTCGACGGGAATGAAGTCGTTGGGGCCCAATGTCGCCGTTGTGTCCATTGACGCGATCGTTGGCAAGGTCCTCGCCACAGGCGTGATTATCAGTGCGTCGGCGACGATCCACTGGCAATGCCATCTGACCGACGCTGCACTTCTTCGAAGATCCGCGTGCCATACGGAAGATGGAAGGGGTCCGTGAGGCCCACCCGCCTGACCGAGCTCTCCGAGAGCTTGCTTCACCGTCATCGAGCAGGCGTCCCCGAGCGTGGCCGCCCCCTCCCTCAGCTGTAACCACGCACACGCTCCGCCGTTTGGTTCGGCTTACCGCCGAACTATCCGAGAAGCGGACGACCCACCACCTGCAGGACTCTAACGTTGCACCAGATGCCTGTCTAGCCCCAATCCTTCAATAGGCCGCTCGGGTGGCGTTCTGAGCATTGAGGGTGGCCGGTGAGGACGGCGTGGCCGGGTTTGGGGGTCTCGGGGGAGGGTCGGGGCGCCGTTTGGTCCGACGACGGGTGCTTGTTCGCCGACCATTTCGCGGTGTCGAAGTGGTGTGCAGCGTGAGGTGGGCGGGCGAGGCCCGCCATGGCCGCAAGCGGGCCGGGTCAGCCGGGGGCGGGTTGGAGGGCGGCCAGCCGGTGGTAGGCGCCGAGCAGTTGGGGGCTCCAGGGCCAGTTGTCGGCCAGCCGCAGCCAGGTCTGGCGTGATCGCCGGGCGACGCGTGCGGCGGCGTGGAGGATGGTGTGGCGCAGCCGTCGGGGTTCGGCCACGGCCAGCTCACCCTCGAGCAGCAGGGTCTGGGTGGCGGCCAGCAGCAGCGCGGCGACGAGCATCAGCTGCAGCCAGGCCGCGTTGGACGTGAACCGGGCGAACGGGAAGCGTGACTGGCCGATGTCCTTGAGGTTCTTGATGCGGTTCTCGACCTGGGCGTGGGCACGGTGGCGGGCCTCGAGCAGCGTCGGGTCACCGGTCTGGTTGGTCACGATGACCTGGTGCCGCCAGCCGTCGTGGTCCCACAGCTTGAGCTGCGCGCCCGGGTGGGGCCGCTCACGACGCACGATCACCCGGGTGCCTTCTGGCATCCAGTCGGGGACGGCCTCGAGCTCGGCGACCTGCGCACCTTTGCGGGGACGGCCGTCACCGTCGAGCGCCGGACGCCAGTCGTCGTGCCCCAAGCGGTGGATGTGGCCGTCGAACGCCTCGTTGGCGGGCATCCCGATCGAGAAGGCCAGGTTGCGCCCGTGGAGCCCGCCGATGACCTTGTGCGAGTAGCCGGCGATGTCGGTGCGCACCACGATTTGGTGCACCACCTCGCCAGGATCGTCACCGTCGCGGTGGCCTGCCTGCCACTGGTCGGGCAGTGCGGCGATCGCGTCGTCGATGACCTGCAGCTGGTCGGTGGCGTTGTTGGCGTTGGCGTTGCCCGGCCGCAGCCGGCCTGCCAGCGGCACCCCGACCGGTTCGGCGAATACGAACAGCGGGTGGAACCCGAACCCGCCCTTGAAGTGCGGCGCGGCGCCCTCCTTGTTCTCCGAGTGGACCTCGAACACCGACGCGTCCACATCCAAGATCAGCTCGCCGGGGTCGAGGCGGTCCAACAGCGACGCGGTCACGTTCGCCCGCGCCGATCGCAGCTCGTCGCGGACCTCGTCGTCGATGGCGTCGACGACTCGCCACACCGTCGCGTCCGAGGCGACCTGCCCGAACAGGCTCGGCTGGTTGCGCAGCACCGCGACGTCCGAGATGCACCGGCCGCCGGCCGCTAGCGTCATCGCGATCTGGGTCAGCACCCGGCCCCGGTCGTGCCGGGAACGGCGCTGCACCGTTGTCGACATCGCCGCCGACAGCGCCGAAGGGATCCCGAGTTTCTGGGCCAGACCACCCACAAGGTGGGTACCGACCTGCGAGGCGATCTGGCGTCCGCCGTCGGCTACTCGAACCCGCTCCACCACACTGGTAGCGTTCATCAACGAGGTGCCCTCCGCCCGCGGCTCTGGTTCTTCAGACAAACCACAGTCTCGCGGCGCTGGAGGGCACTTTCACGTATCTCGCGCAGCCCCTACTGCAAGATCACGGCTAGGAGGGTCCATGGGTTCGCGGTCGAAGTTGCTGAGGAGAGATATGCAGCCACTCTCGATCGCTGCGCGGGACCCGCGGTCCGGCACGGCGACATGGACCACGCTCATAGCTCCGATGTGCCGGCTGACCGCCCTCTCGAGCTGCATTTCCTTGTCTCGGACGTCTCGCGGTGCGCTCGATCCGCTGGCCCAGGACGTCGCAGCCTCCGGGTAGCCGTCGCGCTGGATCAGCGCCGTCCCGACGTGGAGCCGGAAGACCGATCCGCGATGGTTCCCCCCGCCGGGGTTGCGGCCCCCTACACGGCCTTTGTGTGCTCGGAGGCGGGTCCAGAGCCTCGTCTTCGACGATTCGCTGAGGGCGTGGGTACCGACGCGCACGACGCGGGGCGTCTCACCATCCTCTCGCAGCTCGCCCGACTCGAAGAAGAAGTAGACACCGTGAGTTGGCCATCCGTCCCGACCCGTCGCCTCCCCGAGAAGACGAGGTCCGCCGTGTAAGGTGGCCGCAGCGTGCAGGAGCGAGTACAGCTCGTTGAGGGTGTTGAATCGCTCCGTCAGCTCCACGCCCCGCTCCTCCGGAACCGAACCCGTTCGGCGCCGAGTTTTACCCGCGACGTCTCCCAACCCGCGGCGAGCCATCCCCGAGCGTGGCTGTGACTTCCGCTGCCGTCGTTCGCCCACCAAGCGGAGTACTCCCTGGCACTCCGCGGAAGCGGGCTGCCGCGGATGTGCTCGATGTCCGACAACCTCGCGTCCCACCTCTCGTCGGCACGCGACGAGAGGTGGTCGAACACCGGCCGATACTTGCCGCGCGGCGGAGCGTACGTGCGACCGACGGAGCCAGGCTCTCCCCTGCGGCTACCGCGCCGCTCACGTGACGAGATTGCCACGTCCGGCCCACCGGCGTAGTGGGAGAGCTTCCGTCCCATCGACATGCCCTCCGTGGGGACGACGACTTCGGCACCCGCATCTTCGACTCCTCGCCTGAGTCCGTGGCCGTAGAACGCCTTCCCGGCGTGGATCTCGAACGTGTGCATACCGAGTCACCCAACTTGTCGCCGAGTGCACTCAGGACCGCAGCCCTCCATTCCCGTCGACGGCGCCGCGACACCGTCGCGAGAGTCCGGTCGTACGGCTCAGTCACCGTGTCCGGATCCAACAGCCCATGCTCGGCCGACAGGATGAACCACAGGTTGCAACCGGACTCGACGGCTCGACGTGCTCCCGTGAACACCGGCGAGGTGTAGAGCTCCTTCGCCGGTGACGGCGGGCTCCGCTTCGACTTCACGCACCCCACCAAGCCGATACGCACGCCCAAACCTCCCCGCCTGGTCTTACGACCTCAAGCGCTCCGCCAGGTTCTGGCAGTGCCTGTTAGCTGCATCGAGTTTTAGGCCCATCTCCGCGTAGCGCAACGCCCCTGCGGTGTCTTTCAGATGCATGTGCAGCCACGCCAGTCGCGACAGGTCCGTGGCGTCGGCCTCCGAGCGCCTCAGGACGAACACGTCACGCAAGCGTTCAGCGATGATGCGCTTCTCGTCCGTGTCGACGCTCAGCTGGCCCTCCGCGAGCAGCTGGTTCAAGCGGTTAGCAGCCGCGCTGACGTCAGTGATCGTCGCATCTGGCCGCTGTGCCAACTCAAGGCGTGCCTGGACTTCTCCGAGAGGGTCACCGGCTCGCTCCTTTAGCGCCGTGAGCTTCCTCCACGCCATCACGTCTCCCGGGCGGTCCTCGATGTACCTCTCGACTTGCTGGACGGCTCGTTTGAGACCTTGTGGACGGGGGAGTTGCTGCAGATAGAGATCTGCGAGGTGGAGGCGTGCCGGGGCGTACTTGCCTGAGACGTACCGAAGTACCGGCTGTACATCGTCCAGCGATTCCCCGGCCTCCAGCTTCTGAGCTATCGATGACATGAGCCGTTCGACTCGTGGCTCGACACCTCTCTCGGAGTGAATCGTCTTCGATGCGCCGAAGAGTCGAATGATCTGCGTGTCCGCCTCGATAGCCGTCTTGTAGGGGTGAACCGTTAACTTTCGTCTGCCGAACACGGCAGCGGCGAGCGGCACACTGATTACTTCCTCCCCGTCTACCGGCGATGACGCGACCTCAATCAGCGAGGCCCTCTGGAGCGTCCTGAGGGCATGTGCGACATCTATACGTTCCTGGTTCTCCGGCCGAAGGACTGCCGCCTCCAGCGCCAGGCGAGGCACGTTCGACCTCCAGTTGCTCAACGTCAGGAAGACTCGCTGGACGGGGGCGGCAAGCGCCTCGAACGTCCGCTCAAAGAGAGCATCGAGCAGTTCCTCCTTGCTCGCCATGATCCGCTCGACATCAACACGATGCCCAGCGGTGGCAGCTTCGCCCAGCAGAACCTTTACGACGTAGGGGTGACCGTCGCTTTCTTCATAAACCGCGGCCAAGTAATCCTCTATGAGTAGCTGACCTATCCCTAGCCGGGTCCCCGTGGCCTGTGCGAGCTCGCGGAACTCGGGCTCCTCCATTCCGCGAACCTCGACCGGGTAATCCGACTTGTACTCGCTCTGACGCGTCGTTATGAGGACCTTGTTCGGAAGACGAATCGCCGTATCGAGGAAGTGGTAGAGCTCGCTCTTCTCCTGCACCGTTTCAAAGTTGTCAAGGACGAAGAGCGCGGGACCACCGAGCCGATCCGTGCCGGAGAGACACTCGCGAAGGTAGTCTTGGGCAGAATCCCACGTGCCATCCGGCATGGCCTCGATCACCGAGACGAAGTCCTCGGCGACCTCCGAGATTGTAAGCACTTGAGGTCGCACGACACGGGGGCCGTGTTCCAGAAGATCAATGTCACGCGCGCTGAACCACAGGATGAACTCGTACGTCTCGGTCGCCGTACCTAGGTCGTGCAGCACTTGCAGTGCCAGCGAGGTCTTGCCGATGCCGCCTCGACCGAGCAACGTGACCATGGGGTGGCGATGTTCATTCTCGAGAACCTCCCGCAGTTCTTGCTCAAGCCGGGGGCGCCGCACGTAATCAGGGCGGGGCGGCGGCAGCGTGGCGAAGGTGTTGCCCACCACGTCAAGGTTCGGCGGCGGAGCGGTCTCGCTCGTGGGTCGGGCACTCGGGGGTGTCTTCCAACGGCTTGTGTCAAGGGCAACACGATCGTCCGAGTGGTACGAGAGCCCCTCACATGTGTTCCCGCTGCACTTCCCGTTCGCTACGTAGATGTCCCTGATGTCGACGTCCGTCGTTATGAGGTTCACGGGGCGTGGCGCATCCCAATAGATGTAGATCCCATCCCGGTAGTTATAGTCCGGGGATGACTTGAGGTGGGCGAGAGCGCTCGCATCGCCACCCAACTCGATGACTCGGAACTTGCCGGACAAGTTCTGATGCAAATACACCCAAGGACGACGGAAGAGCTCTAGCTCATCGGTGATTGCCGTTAGGCTCGCCTGCAGCGGTCGGGCCGCCTTGGAACACGCTGCAGCCAGGGGAGCCCCATGCCCGCGCGTCGCGTTGCGCAGCCTCGCGAAGCTGTCCAACCAGCGCCTCAATGAAACCTTGCCTTGGGACGGTTCGACCTTCTCGAACTCACCTAGAGCCGACTCCAGGGCGGTGACGCAACTTCGCTGCCAGGCCCCGGAGTCCTCAGCGAACCCCTGCGTGAGCTGAGCCCGGACGGTGCGACTCTCGTACAGAGCTACGGCCGCGGCAGGACCTTGCAGCACTTCGTGGAGAACCTTGACCCAGGACCCGATGGAGTCTGCACGCACGAGTTCGTGCTCAAGGGCGTAACGGTGCTGCTGCCGCTCGCCCGGCACGGAACTCAGTAGTCCGAGAGCGATTAGCTTCGTTGCTAGCTCGCCCAGATAGAGCAACTCGTAGAAGTAGGCGGTATCCGAGTCGCCTCTGGCCTTCTCGACGCGGTCCCAGCTGCGCGCGATCGGTATGAACTCCCCCACCTCTAGTCTCCCTTGGCGAAACGCCGATGCGGTCCAGCATGATCCAGTCCCACTGCAAGCTCCAGCATGAACCTAGAGGTTCAGTGTGACGACGTCTCGCTGCCGAAGTCCGGCCGCGTCCCTGCGAGCGTGTTACAGCAACTCGGTTCCGTCGTGGGCGCGGATTGCTGTTTCTGGGGCAGCTCGGACAGCGTCGAGCATGCGGACGGCGTAGGCCTCGTCCATGCGTTGCGCAACCCCGTCCGCATCGAGCCACGCAACGGCCGTAACCTCACTCGTCGGGGCCGGGTCCCCGTCAGCGAGCCGACACCGAAACATGAGTGCGACGACGCCGAGCTCCATGTTCTTGTAGACCCCCGTGAGACCATCGACCTCGATCTCGATACCGGTCTCCTCTCGGACCTCTCGTCGAAGGCCGTCCTCGATGGTCTCATCGAGTTCGAGGACCCCTCCGGGCGGCTCCCAGTGAGCGTTGTCGCGGCGCTGGATCGCTAGGACGCGCCCGTCGTCGCGGACCACGGCAGCCGCCACGCTGACCGAGTGCTTCGGCGTCTCCTCGCCCACGAACGTCTCCGGGATGTATCGTCAACTGGTCCAGACGAGTGTAGGAGTAGCGGTGGCCGACCGTCTCGATCGGCGAAGCGACCGTCCGGCCTACCACCAGATCGCCGACTGCCTGCGCTCCGACATCACCGAGAGTGTTCTCAAGCCTGGGAGCAAGATCCCGAGCGAGCGCTCCCTCATGGACAGGTATGACGCTGCCCGAGGCACGGTCCGTCAAGCTCTTGCTGTGCTGCGAACCGAGGGGCTCATCGAGGTGCACCACGGCAAGGGCGCGTTCGTCCGCGATCGTCCGCCGATCCGGCGACTGGCCCACGACCGGTTCGCGCGACGGCACCGAGAAGCAGGCCGGGCCGCGTTCCTCGCTGAGATGAAGAGCGAGGACCGCAAGCCGACGGTCGAGGTCGAGTACGTCGGACCCGATTCCGCGCCATCGGAGATCGCGAGGATGCTGGGCGTGAAGAAGGGCGCCAAGATCCTCGTGCGAAGACGGCGGTACCTCGCTGACGGTGATCCGGTCGAGATCGCGACGTCGTACCTCCCGTGGGACGTTGCCTCTGGCACTCCAATCGAGGAGGAGGACACCGGTCCCGGCGGCATCTACGCCCGTCTCGAGGATCTCGGGCACACACTGGTGAGCTTCACCGAGGAGGTCTCAGCGCGGATGCCACACCCGGAGGAAGCTCGGGCGTTGGACCTTCCCGCTGGCGTACCGATCATGCGGGTCGTCCGACGTGCTGTGGCCGACGACGGCGCCGTCCTGGAAGTGTGCGACACGATCAAGGCCGCCGATCGGTACGTGTTGTCCTACGAGCTGCCCGCCGACTAGCGCGTGGATTCAGGGTCCCGTTCGGCGGCGCCTCGGGCTTCGGGCACTTCCAGCCCGAGGTCCGCCCCGAGCTCTTCCGCACTCGCCGTCCGCCACCCTCTGTCACAGGCCGGCCGTAGCTTCAGGTTGACGGCGAAAGGGCCTCTTGATGAGTCGGGAACAGCTTCTCGATGTCCGCATCCGATGCCGCTGCGGGGCGAACTCCCTGGCTGCGTGCGGGTCGAGCGACAAGTACCTCCAGAGCTGCGATGCACGCCATCCGGTGGTCGTCGTGGCCAAGACCCTCGGATCCGATGTCCCCGGTGCAACCACGTGTGCTTCCAGAGCTACGAACGCCTTGAGAAGGTGGCCAACGAAGTGGTCCGGGCTCCCGGGTGGGGGCACTACAAGGCCGATGGATTCGTCCCCATCCCGTGCGCGGGGTGACCCGTTTTCGATCGCGCATCCCCGCGACGATTTGCGTCACGGTCACTCGGAGAAACGCGCTCACACGCTGATCGTGCCTTCCACCTGTCGCCGTTGCCCGCGTTGGCCGTATCGGGTCGGCCCCTCCCATTCGAGGAGGAGGCGACGCTGACCGTCTCTGGTACGCGGTCCCACGAGCAGCCGCACGATGCGTGACGCACGGCCGGAGCCGACCAGTGCCTCGACAAGCGCCAGGCGGAGGATGGGCCGCAGGTTCTCCTCGGTCACGCCGGTGTGCCGGAGCGGACCCAGGGGTTCTGGAACGTGGGCCAGGAATCCCATCTGCCCGAGAGGGTTCGGTTCGTCGAAGAGCGCCCTTCGGATACCGATCTCCGCGAGGTCATCGGGCGAGTACGTTGAGGTTCCGGTGTTGAAGGACACCTCACCCAACACTCCCGGCCCCCGCTGACCTCCGTCTCTGGTGAGCGTCACGACGACCCGGGTCGATGACCCGGCCGTCACCTCGTTCTCGACCGATGTCGGTCGGGCGGCTCCGACCGTGTCGCCGAAGACAACCTGCACCGGCCGTGCCGCACCGACCCCGTCAGGCCGGAGACGCTGGAGCGCGTGGGCCACGTCTCGGTCGCGAACGTTCGCTTCGACGGTGATGGTCGTCCCGTCGTCGCGGATGGATGATGCGCGAAGGATGACGTTGCCGATCTTGCACCACGGGGCGACGTCCTCGGAGGCGATCGCATCAAGCCGGGCTGCTACCCGCGTTGCCAGTCGCTCAGGGCTATCGACGGTCTCCGTCGTGAAGTACGTGCGGACCTCGCTGAGGAAGTCGCGTTGGTGACCAGCCATGTCATCCACGTCCAGCACCCAGACCCCGACTCGGAGGCCCCGCTCGATCGCACGTAGGTACTCGGCATGCGTGGCCGAGTAGCCCGTGGCGGCGTCCTGACTGCCGTACCGCGAACCTAAGATCCCGACGTAGACGTCGCTCAGCTCCACCTCGCTCAAGTAGGCCTGCTCGGGGTCCTGATCGCGTGCGCCGAACTCCTCGAACCAGATCGGCTCCGCTCCCAGCTCGCGGATCGCCTCCGCCACCGCGCGACGTTCGTCTTCCAGTCCGTCCATGACACTGGAGATGAACACACGCTTGTCGGCGGCCCAGTCGCGGACCTGCTCGCGAGAGAGGCGGGCCGCCGCAGCGGCGCGATCGATGATCAGCGACTCGTCGTTCACAGGTCGAAGGTTACGGTCACGCGCTGCCGTCGCGGTGACCTCCACATGGTCTGTACCGAGGGTCGTTGACTCGCCTCCACAACTGGTATAGACATGTGAACCAGTTGGCATCGAGGGACGGAGCTTCGGCACAGGCAGGCGGGTAACCGTCGCGCCGGACCGGCCGGAGCAGAGGGAGACGAACCATGACCGTGATGGACGTGCCGGCCACGATCTCGCTGGAGCAGGCGGGCGAGCTACTCGGCGTCAGCCGGCGGACCGCCTACCGGGCAGCGGCCCGCGGGCAGATCCCGACGATCCGCATCGGGCGGCGGTGGTTCGTGCCGACCGCGAGGCTCCTGGATCTCCTCGGGCTGTCCCCTGAGGACGTCGACTTCGGTCCTGCCGCGGACGAGGGCGACGAGCTCGTGGCCGAGGCGTCGTGAGCCTCGCCTCTCGCCCCGCCTGCCCTGCCGCCGACGCGCGGGGGTAGCCGCATGCCGGGGAACGTCTTCAAGCGCTGCCGCGGATGCGGCCGTCGCATCAAGCCCAAGAAGCGAGGCTGCGACAACCCGAAGTGCGCCAAGCCGGGCGTCCGCTGGTCGTTCGTGATCGACCTCGGCCGCCGGGGCGACGGGAAGCGTCGGCAGGTGCTCCGATCGGGCTTCGAGACCAAGGGCGAGGCCGAGCGCGCGCTGGAGGAGTTCGTCAACCAGAGCCGCCAGGGCGTCGAGCCGACCAACATCACGGTGAAGGACTACCTCCTCGATCGGTGGCTGCCCCGGACGCGGACGTCGGTCAAGACGCGCAATGACCGCGAGACCCACATGCGCGCCTACGTCATCCCGCGCATCGGTGGCTTCAAGCTCGTGAACCTCACGGGGGAGGAGCTCAACGAGATGTACGACGACCTCGCCGTGCGGGGTCGCACGCAGCGCCGCGACCCGGAGCTCGGCTGGGGACTGTCGCCGACGACGATCCGGCGCATCCACACCCAGCTACACAAGGCCTTCGCCGACGCGATGCGCTGGGGCCTTATCATCCGCAACCCCTGCGACCAGGCCGACCCGCCGTCCACGACCGAGGTAAAAGCGCGGGCCCTCGCCTCGCGTAACGTCTACTCGTGGGCGCAGCTGCAGCGCCTCGTCCGCGCGGCCGCGGAGGACCGGCTCTTCGCGATGTGGCAGCTGTTCGTTTCGACCGGCATGCGCCGCAGCGAGATGGCCGCCCTGCGCTGGGACCACGTCGACCTCGAGGCCGCGATGCTCTCGGTCGTGCGCGGAGCGGTGGAGGACCGCGGCAAGGTCTACGAGAAGGAGTTCCCCAAGTCCTCCTCGTCACGGCGCGCCGTCGAGCTGGCACCCGCCGACGTCGACGTGCTGGACCTCCACCGCAAGGTCCAGGAGGAAGAGGCCAAAGCCGCCCAGGAGGCCTGGAAGCACAAGGGCCACGTCTTCACCTCACCGGTCGGCGGCCGGCTCTACCCGCCGGACATCACCAAGATGTTCCACGCGTTGACCGACGCGGCCGGTCTGCCGCGGATCCGCCTCCACGACATGAGACACACCCACGCGACGCTGCTGCTCAAGGCCGGGGAGGTCACCAAGGTCGTCACCGAGCGCCTCGGCCACTCAACGACCGCCTACACCCAGGACGCCTACCAGCACGTCCTGCCCGGCATGCAGCGCGACGCCGCCACCCGCTTCCACGAGCGCCTCGCCAAGGGCGACGGCGACGACGAGGACGCCGCCGACGAGCCCGAAACGCGACACCAGGAACAGCCCGAGAACGACCCCGAGGGGGATGCATGAACACGCACGCGGACCCGCGTCTGATCACCGGTTTCCGGACCTCATGTGATCAGGATGTGATCAGAGCGCTCGGAGCCCCCGAAGCGGTCGAGGCAGCTTCCTGGCGGAAACCGCCTCTGACCTGGGAAAACGCGGCGGAGGGAGAGGGATTCGAACCCTCGAGACCCTCACGGGCCTACCCGCTTTCGAGGCGGGCGCACTCGGCCGGACTATGCGATCCCTCCGGAGCGACCCCTGACGAGGCCGTGGAACGCCCGTAGACGGACAGCCGAGCGTACCCGGTCACGGAGCCAGCGGCGAGACACCAGCCGGGCCGCGACGCTCTTGGAAGAACCCGCGGAGCAGGGCCGCGCATTCCCCGGCTTCGACGCCGCGAACGACCTCGACGGTGTGGTTCAGGCGCGGGTCGCGCGGGATGTCCCATATTGACCCCACCGCCCCGCCCTTTGGGTCGTCGGCACCGAACACCAGCCGGGAGACGCGCGCGAGGACCGTGGCGCCGGCGCACATCGCGCACGGCTCGAGCGTCACGTACATCGTGCACCCCTCGAGCCGCCAGCTGCCCAGGCGCCGCGCCGCGCCGCGTAGGACGAGCAACTCGGCGTGGGCGGTGGGATCGTGGTCGACCTCCCGCCGGTTGTGGGACCGGGCCAACTGGCGGCCGTCCGGCCCGACGACGACCGCGCCGATCGGCACGTCGTCGTGGGCGGCAGCGTCGTGCGCCTCGGTGAGGGCCAAGCGCATCCAGCTCACGTCGTCACGTCTCAACGACCGTCCTGTCCCCGGTGCGCCCCGCCCTGCGCGTCCGCAACCCGTCCAACGTCAGCGGCGCTCGATCCCATCCGGCGACCACGCCAGCAGCGTCGCCCCGGACCAGCAAGTCGCCACGTCGGCTCGTCCGGGCGTCGACCTCCCGTCGGAGCGCCAGCGCTGGCCCCCCGGCATGCTGGAGAGGGTCGAAGGGAGACGAACGTGCCACGGTTCGAGATCCGCGAGGGAGAACATCCGGCCGACGCCAAGCCGCGGTTCGCGGTCGTCGACACCCACAACCGCGACCTTCCCGTGGCCAACTTCGCGTCCCGGGATGACGCGGAGGCCCATGCCGAGAAGCTCGAGCAAGGACCCCTGGACTGGGACGAACAGCAACAGTGGGAGGACGAGTGGGACGACGACTGGGGCGACCAGGGCACACAGAGCTGAGCTGGGCCGACTGCAGGACGCCGGCGGGACGGACCGGGACCTCCGAGACCCGCAGGGGCACGGTCGCGAGCGGGGTGGCCACCAACGACCGTGCGGACTCGGGTGGCGTAGGGTTGCGTGAGCCACGAGGAAGGATGCGGGATGGTCGACGACCGGCGGCACGTCATCACCGACGGCCTGCCCAGCCAGATCCCCGACATCGATCCGCAGGAGACCGAGGAGTGGCTCGATTCGCTCGACGCGGTGATCACACAGCGGGGGCGGATGCGCGCCCGGTTCCTGCTGCTCAAGCTGCTCGAACGGGCTCGTGACCAGCAGGTCGGGGTTCCCTCGCTGATCTCGACCGACTACGTCAACACGATCCCCTCGGAGCGTGAGCCCTGGTTCCCCGGCGACGAACACCTCGAACGACGGATCCGTGCCTTCATCCGGTGGAACGCCGCCGTGATGGTCACCCGCGGCAACCTCCGGTACGGCGTCGGCGGGCATATCGCGACCTACGCCTCGGCGGCGGCGCTGTACGAGGTCGGGTTCAACCACTTCTTCCGCGGCAAGGACGAAGGTGGCGGTGATCAGGTGTTCATCCAGGGGCACGCGTCACCGGGTATCTACGCCCGGTCCTACCTGGAAGGGCGTCTCACCGAGGAGCAGCTGGACGCCTTCCGACGCGAGACCGCTCCGGGCGGCCTGTCCAGCTACCCGCACCCGCGTCTGATGCCCGACTACTGGGAGTTCCCCACCGTCTCGATGGGGCTGTCCCCGCTGAACGCGATCTACCAGGCCCGCTTCAACAAGTACCTGCACAACCGTGGGGTCAAGGACACGTCCAAACAGCGGGTGTGGTGCCTCCTTGGAGACGGCGAGACACGCGAGCCAGAGACGTTGGGTGCCCTGTCGGTCGCCGCCTACGAGGAGTTGGACAACCTGATCTTCGTGGTCAACTGCAACCTGCAACAGCTCGACGGCCCGGTCCGCGGCAACGGGAAGATCATCCAGGAGCTCGAGTCGGTGTTCCGTGGCGCCGGCTGGAACGTGATCAAGGTCGTCTGGGGACGCGACTGGGACCCGTTGCTGGCACAGGATGCCGACGGTGTGCTCGTCAAGCGCATGAACGAGGTCCCCGACGGGCAGTTCCAGACCTACACGGTGGAGTCCGGGAGCTACATCCGCGAGGACTTCTTCGGTGTGGACCCGCGGCTGCGAGCGATGGTGGAGGACCTCAGCGACGAGGACCTGGAGAAGCTGTCGCGCGGTGGACACGACTACCGCAAGGTCTACGCCGCGTTCGACGCGGCCGTGAACACCACCGGGCAACCCACGGTGATCCTCGCACAGACCATCAAGGGGTGGACGCTCGGTCCGGACTTCGAGGCCCGCAACGCCACCCACCAGATGAAGAAGCTGTCGGTCAAGGCGCTGAAGACCTTCCGGGACCGGCTGTTCCTGGACATCTCCGACCGCGAGCTCGAGGAGGAGCTGCCGCCGTACGTGCACCCGGGCGAGGACAGCGACGAGTACCAGTACATGATGGAGCGCCGCCAGACGCTGGGCGGGGTGCTGCCCAAGCGGGTGGTCAACTACCACCACATGCCGCTGCCCAAGAGGGACGCCTACCAGGAGCTGAAGGGCGGGTCAGGCAACCAGGAGGTGGCCACCACCATGGCGTTCGTGCGCCTGCTGAAGGATCTGATGGACGACGCGGACTGGGGGCCGCGCTTCGTCCCGATCATCCCCGACGAGGCGCGCACGTTCGGGATGGACTCGCTGTTTCCCAAGCGGAAGATCTACTCACCGCACGGGCAGAACTACGAGCCGGTCGACCGGGAGATGCTGCTGTCCTACAAGGAGGCGCGCGACGGGCAGATCCTGCACGAGGGAATCACCGAGGCAGGCTCGATGGGGTCGATGGCAGCGGCCGGCACCAGCTACGCCACCCACGGCGAGCCGATGATCCCGATCTTCGTCTTCTACTCCATGTTCGGCTTCCAGCGGGTCGGGGACCTGATCTGGAGCGCCGCCGACCAGCGCACGCGTGGCTTCCTGATCGGGGCGACCGCCGGCCGGACCACTCTCAACGGGGAGGGGCTGCAGCACGAGGACGGTCACTCGCACCTTCTCGCGGCGAGCAACCCGGCGGTGATCAGCTACGACCCATCCTTCGCCTTCGAGATCCCGATCATCGTCGAGCACGCGCTCGACCGCATGTACGGCGAGAACCCCGACGACGTGATGTGTTACCTGACCGTCTACAACGAGCCGGTCCGCCAGCCCCCGATGCCCGACGGTGTCGACGAGCAGCACGTCATCCGTGGGATGTACCGCTACCGCGCTGCGGAAGAGGAACGTCGCCACCGCGCGCAGATCCTGACCAGCGGGACCGCGATCCACTTCGCGCTCGAGGCGCAGCAGCGCCTTCTCGACGAGTGGGACGTGGCTGCTGACCTTTGGAGCTGCCCTGGCTGGAACGAGCTCACCCGTGACGGGATCGCGTGCGATTCGTGGAATCGCCGCCATCCGCTCTCCGAGCCACGCGTGCCGTGGGTCCGCCAACAGCTGGAAGGCACCGAAGGACCCTACATCGCGGTTACCGACTGGATGAAGGCGGTCCCGGGGCAGATCGCTGACTGGGTCCCCGGCGCTTACGGGGTCCTGGGGACCGACGGCTTCGGGCTGTCGGACACCCGTCCGGCGCTGCGGCGCCACTTCCGAATCGACGCCGAAAGTGTCATTATCTGCACTCTGGCGATGCTCGCCCAACAGGGCGACCTCAAACCGGAGCTGGTCCAGGAGGCGATCGACAGGTTCGAATACGACGTCGAGCGTGAACCGGTTCACCACCCCGACCTGCCGCCGCCGCACTGGGACGGGGGCTGACCGGGCGCTACGGCTCACGCGCGACGAACGGCCAACGGCGGCGCAGTCGCCATGACCGGTCGGGGCGGCGATCCGTCGCCGCGGGCGGTTGACAGAACGGAGACGTCATGCCACGAGGAGGGATCTGGACGGTCGTCGGTGTCCTGCTCGCGATCGCCTTGCTGATCTGGATCATCCAGGCGCTGTAACAGCCGTCGGCGTCAGCCACGCCCCGCTGCGGCGACACGCGTGGCGTCCCGATGGTCGGTCGCCTCCCACGGCCTGGGAGTGGTCGTCCGGTTACGGTCGAGGGGCGATGTGCTCCCTGCTCGACGAAACCACGTGCCCCACGATGGAAACTCCACCGGGTGGTACCAGCGACTGCTGCGGCGGGATGAACGCTGGTACGTCCGCTGGGCGCCGCTGCTACTCCTCCCGGTCGCGGTCGTGGCTGCCGTCCTGCTCGCTGGAGCCGCCGTGTTCCTCCACGCGTACGTGACGATGGAGCTGCCTGCGCCTGAGGACCTGACGATCCCCGATCCCACCGTCGTCTACGCATCCAACGGGCAGCGGGTGGCGACGCTGGATCCAACCGCCATCCGGCGCAACGTCGACGTCGAGCAGCTGCCCGACCACGTCTGGCAGGCGGTGCTGGCCGCCGAGGATCGTGGGTTCTTCTCGCATCCGGGGTTCGCCTGGAGCGCCTTGCTCCGCGCCGCGTGGGTCAACGTCAGACACGGAGAGATCGAGCAGGGCGGGTCGACCATCACGATGCAGTACGTCGAGTTGGCGATCCGCGACGTCCCGCGCACCACGGTCGGGAAGATCCGCGAGATCGCCGCGGCGGTGAAGCTCGAACGACGACTGCCGAAAGAGGAGGTGCTCGAGCACTACCTCAACGCCGCGCCGTTCGGGCGGGGCGCGATCGGCATCGAGGCGGCAGCGAAGACCTACTTCGGCGTCCCCGCGAGCCAGTTGAGCGTCAACCAGGCAGCCACGCTCGCAGGCATGATCGCGGCGCCGTCGCGGTACGAGCCCGAGCGCGATCCCGGAGCGGCGAACCAGCGGCGGACCTACGTCCTCGACGGCATGGCCGAGCAGGGCTGGATCAGCGACCAGATGCGCTCGCGGTTGGTCGCCGCCGGACTCCCCGCGGTCAGCCAAGAGCCGCTGGTTCAGTACGGGCCCCACTCGTACTACGTCGATGCCGTCCGCGACGTCCTCGCCGACGAACTGGGAGACCGGCGCGACGTGGACATCGGCCTGCGGGTGTTCACGGAGATGAACCCTGGGCTGCAACGTGTGGCGCTCGACACGTTGAACGCCCACCTGGAGGGGACCGCCTACACCGGCGCCATCGTGACGATCGACCCGCGCAACGGTGCCGCTCGAGCGCTGATCGGCGGACGGGGGTTCCCCGCAGAGCAGTTCAACCACGCCACGCACGGTGGCAACCAGGCCGGGTCGGCGTTCAAGCCGTTCGCGCTCGCGGCGTTCGTGGCGGCCGGGAACTCCCCGACGCGGTCGGTGTTTGCCGCACCGGCCACCATGAAGGTGGACTTCGACCGGTACCCCGACTACAGCGTCTCCAACTTCGGCCGTCGAGGCTTCGGTGCCCAGGACGTGTACGAGGCGACCCTGACGTCGACCAACGTGGTGTACGCCCAGTTGACGTCCGAGGTCGGGCCGGCTGCCGTGGCGGAGGTCGCGACGAGCCTCGGGATCGCCGACGATGAGGATCTGCGTCGAGCCACCGCCCCGGCGATCGCTCTGGGCACCGCCGACGTGACGCCGCTGAACATGGCACGGGCCTACTCGGGCTTCGCCAACGGTGGGTCCCGCGTCGCACCACAGTTGATCCGACGCGTGGAGACGACCGACGGCGACGTCCTGCTCGACGCCAGTCGACAGCCGACGCGGGTGCTGCAACCCAACGTCGCTCATGTGGTGACCGACGTGCTGCACGCCAACGTCCGCCGTGGCACCGGGACGGCGGCTCAGATCGGTCGGCCGGCGGCGGGGAAGACCGGGACGACAGACGACTTCCGTGACGCGTGGTTCGTGGGGTACGTCCCGCAGCTCGCCACCGCCGTGTGGATCGGGACGCCGGACAACACGCCGATGGACGGCGTGACCGGAAGCGGCATCCCGGCGGAGACCTGGGGTGACTACATGGGGGATGCGGTCGCGAACCTGCCGGTGGCCGACTTCCCCGACCCGGACCTCGCCGTCCTGTCTCCGGTCGCTCCCGAAACCGTCACCAACCGCGCGGCGGTGGCGCGATGATGCGCGCCTGGCCGGTGCTGCCGCTGATCGCTTTGGCGATCGTCGTGTCCTTCGTGGTGGTGGTCTTGTTCACGGCGATCTTCTTCCTCAGCAACTACCGGGCGGGCCCGCTGCCCAGCCCCGACGAGCTCCAGCTACCCGAGCCCAGCATCGTCCGAGACGCCGCGGGTGACGTGATCGCCAGGCTGGACCCGGGCGCGGTCCGGTCGAACATCGAGTTGGATCAGCTGCCCGACCACGTCTGGCAGGCCATCCTGGCGGTCGAGGACCGCAACTTCTACGAGCACGAGGGGTACTCGACGCGAGGCATCGTCCGCGCCTTCTGGACCAACCTGATCCACGGCGGGATCCGCCAGGGCGGCTCGACCATCACGCAGCAGTACGTCGACATCGCCATCCGGGAGGTCCCGCGCACCTACCGGGGGAAGCTGCGCGAGCTCGCGTACGCCCGCAAGCTCGAGAACCGACTGCCCAAGGACGAGATCCTCGAGTACTACCTCAACGCGGTCCCGTTCGGGCGCGGGGCGATCGGGATCGAAGCGGCTGCCCGGACCTACTACGGGAAGGCCGCGACCGAGCTCAGCGTCAACGAGGCTGCGACGCTCGCCGGGATGGTGGCGGCCCCCTCCCGTTACGACCCCGGACGCCACCCCGAGACGGCCAACGAGCGGCGCGAGATCACGCTGCGGGGCATGGCGGAGATGGGATGGCTACCGGACGCGGAGGCCGACCAGCTGATCGCGGAGGGGCTCCCTGAGCTCCGCGAGGAGCCACTGGTCGAGTACGGGACGAACGCGTACTACCTCGACGCGGTGCAACAGGCCCTCGCCGAGGAGCTCGGCGACGAGCAGGACATCTACCTCGGCCTCGATGTGACCACCGAGCTCGACGTGCGGCTGCAGGAACTGGCGCTCACGACGTTGAACGCCCACCTGGCGGACGTTCCCTACACCGGGGCGGTCGTGTCCATCGACCCGACCAGCGGTGCGGTGAAAGCCGTGGTGGGGGGACGGGATTTTCGCACCGAGCAGTTCAACATCGCGATCCGGGGCGGCAACCAGGCCGGGTCGGCGTTCAAGCCGTTCGGTCTGGCGGCGTGGCTGGACCAGGGTCGGTCCCTCGAGGAGGTGTTCCGTGCCCCGGCGCAGATGGTGGTCAACTTCGACCAGTTCCCGCCGTACGACGTGTCGAACTTCGGTGACGCGGGGTTCGGTCAGCAGAACGTGCGCCAAGCCACGCTGACGTCCACCAACGTCGTGTACGCACAGATCGCGTCGGAGATCGGCCCCGAGGCCGTGAAGGAGATGGCGATCGCAGCGGGCATCGACGACACCGAGGACCTCGTCGCCGTCCCGTCGCTGATCCTGGGCACGGTCGACGTCACACCGCTGGACATGGCGCAGGGGTACGCGACGTTCGCGGCGGGCGGGGAGCGGCACGAGCCGCGGTTCATCAGGACCGTGCGCGACATCGAATCGGGGCAGGTCGTCCTCGATGCCGAGCGCGCTCGGCCGGACCGGGCGATGCAGGCCGCCGTGGCCCACGGGGTCACGGACGTGCTCGTCAACAACATCCAGGAAGGGACGGGGACGTCCGCACAGCTCGGACGGCCGGCAGCCGGCAAGACTGGCACCACCGACGACTTCCGCGACGCGTGGTTCGTTGGGTACGTCCCGCAACTTGCGACCGCGGTGTGGATCGGGAACGCCGACAACACACCGATGGCCCGGGTCACCGGGGGCTCCATCCCCGCCGAGACCTGGGGCGACTACATGCGCGAGGCGGTCGCGTCGCTCGCCGTGGAACAGTTCCCCGAGCCGAACTGGGACACGCTGGTCCCCCGGTCGCCGACGCCCGACCGGTCGCCGACGCCCGACCGGTCGCCTGCACCGATCGACACCTTTGGCGGGACGGCGCCGGGGATCAGCCCGACGCCGACCTCCGGTCCCGACCTTGGGCCCGAGACGGATGAGGAGACGACTCCGACGGGCGAGCCGACGTTCGGCACCACGCAGCCGACGTTCGGGAACACCACGCCGAGCTCGCCGCAGCCCGAACCGGACGACTCCCCGACGACGCGCCGTCCCGGACCGGTCGAGACGTTGACGCCGATCCTGCCCGGTTGATGTTTCCCACTCAGGCGCGCGTCGTTCAGTCGCGGGAGCCCTGGCTGCGCCGCTCCTCGTTCTGTCGGGCGATCATGGCGGCCGCTTCCTCGACGGTGGGGGCGGTCCCGCCCAGGTGCGCGGGGAGCCACCAGCGGTCGTCGGGACCGGCGGGCTGGTCGGGGTAGTCGTCCTGGGCCTGCTTGAGCAGCTGCTCGATCCGGGCCATCAGCTCGTCGGTGGCCTGGCGGCTGTCGGCGCGACGTTCGACCAGCAGCGGTTCCCCGTAGCGGACCAGGATCGGGATCCCGCGGGCGGGTCGCGGGTCGCGGCCCTTGGTCAGGACCCGCTGGCTGCCCCACACCGCCACCGGGACGATCGGCGCCCCGGCGGCGGCCGCGAGCCGAGCCGCGCCGGCCCGTCCCTCCATCGGGACGAACGACGGGCTGATCGTGCCCTCGGGGAAGATCCCGACGACATCCCCGGCGCGCAACGCCCCGAGCGCGTCGCGGTACCCGGGCCTGGCGTCGCCGTACGGATCGATCTCGATCTGTCGCAGGGCCCGCAGGGCGGCGCCCACCACCGGCGTGTGCATGACGTCGCTGCGGACCATGTACCGGATGCGCCGCCGTCGCTGGCACAGCGCCACGAACGAGAAGTCGAGGTAGCTGATGTGGTTGCTGGCCACGATGACCGGACCGGTCGCCGGGATGTGCTCCTGGCCGCGAGCGTCGAACGACCACCTGAACAGGCGGAAGCCGAGCCGGAAGAGGCCCGCGACGACGTCGTAGAGGACGTCCCTCACCCGACGCTCGACGTGCACCCCGGCGTCCTCCTCTGGCGTGTCGAACCCTACGGGAGCACGGGTGCCTCGTTGCCCGCCCCACTACCCCTTCGGTTCGGAGGTGACGGTCGTCAACCCGAGCGGTCCCAGGACGCGACAACGTGGCGGGCCAGCTCGGCGGCGTGGGCTTGCACCTCGCGGGCGGGGCGGTCCAGCGCCTCCGCGACGGCGCGCACGTCGTCGAACTCCGCTGCGGTCGTGACGATCTGGCCGTCGAACTCCGCCACCTTGACGCGGACGTCGTGGCCTTCGACCTGCACGGTCACCCAGCGCCGCGGCAGCGGTCGCCTGTTGATCTGAAACCACCGAACCCCGATGGTGGTGCTCTCGCGGAACAGCACGGCCTGGGTGGCGGGGATGTCCGCGGCGTCGACGAGCGCGGTTAGCGTGTAGCCAGGGCGCCCTTTCTTCATCAGCACGGGCGTCGCCCAGGCATCGTGCGCGCCGGCGTGGCGGAGCCCGTCGAGCACCACCGGGACCAGCTCCGGTGAGAGGTCGTCGACCGTGGCCTCGATCAGCACCGCCGGGTCAGCTGCCGCCCCCGCCTCTGCGTCGCCGACCAGGACGGTGAGCACACCGGCGTCGGCGCGGTCGGGATCGCTCGCGCCCCGCCCGCGGCCGGTCAGGCGGACGGCTGGGAGAGGCGCTCCGATCGTCAACGTCGCGAGCAACGCCGCCCCGGTCGGTGTGGCCAGCTCGCGCGATCCTCCGCCGAACACCGTGAACCCGCGGAGCAGCTCGATCACCGCGGGGGCTGGGACAGGCAGGTCCCCGTGGTCGGTGGCAACGGTCCCCGAGCCCACCGCGACCGGCCCGGAGGTGAGCCGCTGCAGACCGAGGGCGTGCACGCCGGTGCAGGCCCCGACGATGTCGACGACGGTGTCGAGGCTGCCGAGCTCGTGCAGGTGGACCCGGTCGAGGTCGGTGCCGTGCGCGGCCGCTTCCGCCTCGGCGAGCCGACGGAAGACCGACAGCGCCGGATCACGCACCGCCGCCGGCAGGTCGGCGCCGTCCAGTAGCGACCGGCCCTCTGCCCAGGTGCGCACGGTCGGCGCCCCGGCCGGCAGCCGGACGTGGACCTTGACCGCAGCGACCCCCCGGACGCGGACCGTCGCGGCGTCGAGCCGGGCGCCGGCATCGAGGGCGTCGACGGCGGCCTGCAGCGTGGACAGGGGCGCGCCGGCGTCGACCAGCGCCCCGAGCCACATGTCACCGGCGACGCCGTGATCGCAGAGAAGATGAGCGACCTTCACCCGGTCGGCACCTCACTCACCTTCCGCGCGTGTCGGGCCCGTCCCGCCAGTCGCAGCATCCGCAGGGTCACCATGGCGGCGGCGAAGCCGCCGTCGATGTTCACCACGGCGATCCCGGGGGCGCAGGCGGTCAGCATGCCCAGCAGCGCCGCGAGACCGTCGAACGACGCTCCGTACCCCACACTGGTCGGGACCGCGACGATCGGGGCGGCGACCAGTCCGGCCACCAGCGACGGCAACGCACCCTCCATGCCGGCCACCACCACCGCGACGTCGGCCGTGTCGATCTGGTCGCGCACCGCCAGGAGCCGGTGGACGCCGGCGACACCCACGTCGGCGACGACGGCGACGTCGACGCCGAACGCGTCGAGGACCGTGGCGCACTCCCGGGCGACCGGCAGGTCGCTGGTCCCGGCGCAGGCGACTGTGACCACGCCGTGCACGCGTGCGGCCGGCGCGGCGCGGCGGGCAACCACCACCCGGCCCACCTCGTCGTGGCGGGCCGCGGGGGCGACCTCGTGAACGGCCGCGGCCTGTTCGTCGCTGACCCGGGTCACCAGGACGGGACCGTCTCCGGCCCGCAGTAGCTGCTGCACGGCGCGGGCGCACTGGTCGGCGGTCTTGCCCTCCCCGAAGACCACCTCGGGGTCACCGGTGCGCAGCTCACGGTGGTGGTCGAGCTTGAGATCCCCCAGGTCCGCGAACGGCAGGTCGCGGAGAGCCGCCGCGGCGGCTGCGACGCTGACCTGTCCCGACCGGACCGCACCGAGCAGTTGCTGCAACGTCCCTGACGGCACCGAGCTCCTCCCGGATCACGCCGAGTCGGACGGCGACCGCGCCCCGTCCTGGTGGCCTGCCCGTCCGACGCTACCGCCAGCAGGCACCGTTAGGCTCGGCGGGACACGCGACGCACCGACGCAGGGCCACCGTGTACGACGATGAGCGCCTCGATCGGCTCCACGCGATCGTGGAGGAACTCGGCAGCGTGGTCGTCGCCTTGTCGGGCGGGGTCGACTCCAGCCTGTTGGCGCACGCCTGTCACGCTGTCCTCGACGATCGGGCACTGGCGGTGGTGGCGTGGTCACCGTCGCTTCCGCGCCGCGAACTGGACATCGCCGGCCGGGTGGCCGAACACATCGGGATCGCCTGCGAGGTGATCGACACGGCGGAGGTCGACGATCCCCGTTACGCCGCGAACCCGCGCAACCGCTGCTACTTCTGCAAGGACGAGCTGTTCTCGCACCTCGACCGCGTGGCCGCCGAACGCGGCCTCGCGTGGGTGGCGTACGGGGAGAACCTCGACGACGACGGCGACCACCGTCCCGGCCGCGCTGCCGCCGTCCGCCACGGGGTCCGCGCCCCGCTGCGCGAGGCGGAACTGACCAAAGCCGACGTCCGCGATCTGGCCCGCGCCCTCGACCTTCCGGTGTGGGACAAGCCGGCGTTCGCGTGCCTGGCGTCACGCTTCCCGCACGGCACGGAGATCACCCCGGCAGCACTGCGGCAGGTGGAGGAGGCCGAGGACGCACTGTGGAGGTTGGGTGTCCGCCAGCTCCGGGTCCGGTACCACGGCGACCTGGCCCGCATCGAGGTGGACCCGGCCGACCTCGAGCGGGTGGTCGCGCAGGCCGACGCGGTCGTGGTGGCGTTGCGCCGGGCCGGCTTCGTGCACGTAACGTTGGACCTGGCCGGTTACCGGCGGGGCGGGTCGGGCGCCACCCCCGGGGAGGGGCTCCTGCCCCTGGTGGATTGAGCCAGGCTCGGCGCATCGGCCTGTGCCGGCGCACCCGGACCGGTTCAGCGTCGCCAGGCGCGCCGCCCGTCGCCTGGTGGGGGGAGCGGTCGTGACGACTCCCAGACCCTGCGCCACCGAGCCACGTCGGGCGCACGGGCCGACGGGGTCCGATCCTCGGTGGCCCGGCGCAGCGACGCCCACCAGCTGGTCTCGTCCTCGTCGAGCAGGCGCGCGACCGCGTTCTCCAGCCGCTGTGCGAAGTCGCCGCTGCGCTCCCCGTCGCGGGGCTTCACGGGAGGGCCGTAGTGCACCGTGACCGGCAGCCGCCCCGGGCGCGGCCAGCCCCGGCCCGGTGGCATCGCGGCGAACGCGCCGCGGATCGCCACGGGCACCGCCGGGACCCCGTGGCGCAGGCACAGGAAACCCGCACCACGCAGGAACCCCTGCACCCACCCGTCGTCCGAGCGGCCGCCCTCGGGGAACAGCAGCAGGTTCCACCCGTCGTTGAGCAGCTGACCGGGCAGTTCCGACAGCCGACCGCTTTCGCGATCGATCGGGAAGGCGTTGAACAGCAACGTCGTGGCGGTCCCCCGCCACCACACGGTGAAGAAGTAGTCCGAGGCGGCGTTGACCGCAGTTCGCCGCCGCCACGCGGGCGGGAGTGAACTCAGCACCAGCGGCGCGTCGAGGTGGCTGGAGTGGTTGCTGGCGAACACGACCGGCCCGGTGAGGCTGTCGAGGTTGTCGAGCCCGCGGACCGAGGGGGTGACCTGGGACCACACCAGGGGCTTCAAACCGAACCGCTGTAGGGCGTCGCGTGCGATCTGGGCCGATGGCGTCCGCGCCCAGGCGGTGGGGAACTCGTCGTCCTCACGCTCGTCGACGTGGGGGGCGGCGGAGCCGGGCACCAGAGGCCGGCGGGTCCACCGCCAACCCCGGGCGATGTCGCGGATCTGGCCGACCAGCGACATCAGCGCACCTCGGCGAGTGTCAGCGGTGGTGTGTGGAGGTAGGTCAGCGTGGGGCTGGGACCCACCGTGTCGCTGAGCATCTCCAGCGCGTCGTCGAGGGTCGAGGCGCTGCGGAACCCCATCCGCGCCACCGATCCGCGGTCACCGCCGATGAAGATCACGTCGCTCAAGTGGTCGAGAGCGTGCGCTCCCCAGTACCACATGTAGAACGGATGCACGCCGTGGTAGGCGTACGACGTGCGGTACAGGTGGATGTACCACGGGTCGGTCGCGTACTGCTCCTCGTACTTCGCCTCGATCGTCGCCGGGTCGGTCGACTCGGCCAGGACCTCTTCGAAGAAGTCGACGTAGCTGGGGTGGTGGACCTGGTGGAAGTCCCGCGGCACCGGGTGGTAGCAGATCATCGCCCCGCCGGGGCGCACCAGCGGCTTGCCGCGGTAGCTGTTGAAGAAGTACCCCAGCCCCAAGCACATCGCCAGGATCGGGTTCATGATCGAGTTGACGTTGTACGGGCAGATGTAGGGCAACCCCACCACCAGCACGTCCGACTGGCCGTCTACCTCGACCAGTTGCTGGCGGTGCACGCTCGCCAGCGTGCGCTCGTGGACGGCCTCGGTCTCGCCCGCGTTGACCCCGGTCACCCCGTACGGGGCGATCGTGCGGTGGAAGATCGGTCGCCGGGCTCGGCGGGGCAGCACCGACAGGCCCTGGCGGACCGCGAACATCGTGGCCTGGTCCTTCAGCGACCATTCCCACTCGCGCTTGTTGAGGAACCCGTACGGCTCCGGGAACGTGTCGTTGTTGAGCGTCGTCTCGACCGTGAAGACCTTCAGGTGGTCGGCCAGCAGCCGACCCATGCGCGTGGCTGACTCGTGCAGCGCCGAGTGCGACGGGTCCATGAAACTGGTGGAGCGCACCATGGTGTGGACGTTGTGGTGGGGTCGCAGGCTGCGGTAGGACGCCAACCCGACGGGGACGGACTTGTGCCCGCCGTCCATCGCGACGAGGTTGATGTTGACGTACACCAGCAGGTCGGACTCGGCCGCGCGCCGGTTGATCTCGACGTCCTCGCCTCGGTCGGTCTCCCCCACGTGCAGCAGGTTGTCGGGATCTTCGGCGTCGTGGTTGACGAGCCGGTCGGGCCAGAACGAACGGAAGACCCGCTCGCCGACCACCCGGTGGATCTCGGCAGGGGTCATGCGCCGGTGGAGTGAGTTCGCGACGATCAGCATCACGTCGTCCACCCCGGCTTGCACGGCGAGCTCGAGGACGGCCTCGATCACCCGTTGGCGGATGTCGGGCGTCTGCATCGGAGGCAGGGGCAGGGAGATGTCGTCGAACGCGATCGTCAGCCGCATGCCCGGGCGGAGCAGTTCGGGGAGGGGTTCGCTGTCGCGTGGGTGCAGGAGCGCCTCACGGACGGCCGAGTCGACGTCGTCGATGCCCGGCAGTGAGTCGGGCGGGTACACCACCCGTGTCCCGAGCGGGAACCGCTCCAGGCGGAAGTCCAGTCCTTCGTGAACCAGGAGTGGCGGCGTGCGCTCGTCGACCTCCAGCACGAACCCCGGTCTTCCCACGGTAGCCTCCTTGTTCACTGGGTGACGTCGAAGACGACCTTCACCGTGCCCAGCCGTCCCGCATCCAGCGCGTGATCGATGGCCTGGCGCCAGCGTGGCAACGGGTACGGCGAGGCGACCAGCCCATCCAGCGGGGCGTCGCCGGCCATCTGCAGCGCAAGTTCGAACGTCGCCATCTGCTGGCCGTTGACCTGCTCGGTGGAGCTGGCGTACGCACCCACCACCTCCAGCTCCCGGAACCAGGCGGGGGCGAGGTCGGTCCCGGCCGCGGGCATGCCGGCCAGGACGACCCGTCCACCGGCGCGCGTGGTGCGCAGCGCCGTGTCCAGCGAGCTGGCCGACCCGACGCAGTCGATCGCCACGTCGACGCCCCCGAGCAGGAAGGATCGGCCACGCTCGGGATCCAGCCGCAGCGCGCGTGTGGCGCGCCGGACGGCGTTCATCGACCGAGCCGGGGCAACGACCTCGGTCGCCCCGAACGCGCGGGCGAGCTCGGCCTGGCGGCGGTGCTTGGCGACGACGATGATCTCTGCGGCTGCGGTGAGCTCCTTCAGCGCCAGGAGGGTGAGGAGCCCGACCGAGCCGGCGCCGACGACCAGCACCCGCTGTGTGGACGTCACGCCGGCGCGGAGCGCGACGTGTGCCGCACAGGCCAGCGGCTCGACCAGCACGGCCCGCTCGTCGGGTAGGCCGTCGGGGACCGGGTACAGCTGCGAGCGGTGGGCGACGAACTCGTGGCTCCAACCACCGCCTGTGTCCGCGCAGAAGCCGGTCTGCAGGCCCGGGGACAGGTGCCCAACCGTGATCCGTGCGCAGCGGTTGCGTTCCCCGGCCGCGCAGGCCGCGCAGGCGCGCACACCGCGGGCGTCGCAGTTCAGCAGTGGATCCAGCACCACTCGCGTGCCGGCAGGGATGTCCTCGACCTCGTCGAGCAGCTCACCGACCACCTCGTGACCGGGGACGAACGGCAGCGAGATCAGCGGTGAGAAGTACAGCGAACTGCGCCCGGCGATGGTTGCCAGGTCCGACCCGCAGATGCCCGACAGCCGCGGGCGGACCCGCCCCCAGCCCGGCCGGTCGGGACGGGGCGCGTTGCGGTCGACCAGTCGCAGCGGTGCCAGGGGCCCGGCGATCGCGCCGGGGACGCGACGCCCCACCACCCGCGACGCCACGTAGCGGGGGACCGAGCGGTACAGCTCCAGCGCCTTCACGGCCGCGCTCGCGGCGTCGGTCGGCCGCTCGCGGCGGGGCGACGACCTCGCGTCCGCAGGGCGACCGTCATGGGCCGTCCGCCACGTACCGGGCCGGGAGCAGCACCCGAGGGGTGCCTCCGGCCAGGTCCCACCGCTCCACCGGCCAACGCCGGCTACTGGCGCGGCGGAACAGGTGGACGTCAGGGTTGACGGCGACCGGGTTGCCGACCGCCTCGAGCAACGGCAGGTCGGAGTGGTTGTCGGCGTACGCGTACGAGGCGGCCAGGTCCGCCCCGGTCCTGTTCGCGTAGCGCCGCAGCCACGCGGAGCGGGCCTCGCCGACCAGCGGTGGGCGGATCAGGATCCCGGTGCAGATGCCGTCAGCGTCGGTGGCCAGCTCCGCGGCGACGATCTCGTCGAAGAGCGGAGCCAGCGGAAGCGCCAGCAGATCGAGGGCACCGGTGATGAGGATCGTGCGGTGGCCGGCGCTACGGTGGGCACGGATGCGGCGGATCGCCTGCGGTGATGCCCGTTGGAGGATCAGCTCGGCGACCTGGTCCTCGACGAGCCGACGCAGTGCCGCCAGGGACGCACCTTCGTAGCGGCGGTAGAAGTGACGCAGGAACCCCTCGCGGGTTCGTCGCTCGGCAATCAGGTACCGGGGAGCATCCCATGCCAGCGTGCCCGCGTGGCGGACCCAACCCGCGCCGTCGGCCTCGGCCATGCGCAGCCACAGGTACGACTCGACCACGTTGGTGGCCACCACGGTCCCGTCGAGGTCGAAGATGGCCACCGCGGAACCGTTGGAGGGCAGTCCGTCGGCGGGAGTCATCGACGGCCGCGACCGCGGCTGCGGCTCACGCAGCGACGCGGACACGCTGGGGCAGTGCACGTCCTTGAGGTAGTGGGGCCAGTCGAAACCGGCCGCGTCGAACGGGAAGCGGCGTTGATCGTCCGGGTCCAGTGACCGCAGCAGCCTGTGGGTGCGATCGTCGGTGTAGATCACCTCGATGTCGACGTAGGCACCGTAGAGGTCGGCGTACCGGCGCATGAACTCCACCTGGCGGCGGCGGCGGTAGATGCGCCGAGCGAGCGTCCGCGTCCGTTCCGACCGCGGCAGCCACTCCACGGCCGTGTCGGCGAACTCGACCAGCCGCTCGCCCGCACGCAGCAGCCGCATCACCCGGGAGGTGCCCGGGAACTCCCAGCGGGGCGGGTCGACCGGACCGTGGTCGCGGTCAGGGATGGGATGTTCGACGAAGTACTCGCGGACCAGCTCGTACAGCGTGCGGAAACGCAACGGGTTCCGTGCGCCGGAGCACACGTGGTAGTAGGCATGTCCCGAGTCCTGCGGCGGGTTGGCGGCGATCGCGATCAGGGCGTTGACGACCAGGTCGACCGGGATGAAGTCGATCACGCCGTCGGGGATCCCGGGGAACTCGACCAGCGCCCCGCGTCCGAAGCCGAGGATGATCGGCTCGGCCATCTTGAACCCCACGATCCATCCCGGCCGCGGATGGCGCAGCGCCGACTCGATGATCGAAGGCCGCACGACCGACAGCGGCAGGTCGGCGCAGACCTCCTCGGCGCAGCGCTCCCCCAGCGCCTTGGTGAAGGTGTACACGTCCGGCCAGCCCAGGCTCTGGGCACGCTTCCGCCCCCGCTCGACGAGGTGGTCGTCCACCCACTCGCGGCGGCGGCGCTCCGCGTCATCGGCAACCGCTTTGGGACCGGCCTTGCGGTTCTCGCCGCGCGCGTCGTCCAGCAGACGCTCGAGGAGCTCGGACTCGCGCGAACGGCGCTCGACGTGCTGGCGGGCGTGGCTGGCAGCGTCCGCTTCCGCCCGCCAATCGACAGCGTGCTCGAGCGGCGATTCCGGGATCACGCCCTGGGTCACACCGGCGACGTAGGCGGTGGAGACGTGCACGACGTGCGGTGCGCCACCGGCCTCCTGCACCGACCGGTACAGCCGCTGCACCCCGACGACGTTCGTGCGGAAGGCCGCATCGATGGGCGAATCGAACTCGACGCTGCCGGCGAGGTGGATCACCACGTCGATGTCGCCGGGGATGGACGGCGGCTCACCGGTGACGTCGCCCTCGACGACCTCGATGCGTTCGTCGAGGAACGCGTCGACCGCCTCTGCACCGATCCGGTCACGCAGCGGCTCGAACACGGGTGCGGTCAGCAGCTGGGCGACCCGGTCGCGGGCGGCCACCCCATCCTTGGAGCGGACCAGCAGGACCAGGCGGGTCTCGGGAAGGTCAGCGAGGACCCGCTCCAGCAGTGCCTGACCGAGGAAGCCCGTGACCCCGGTCAGGAACATCCGCTTCCCGGCCAGCCGGTCAGCGATCGGCACCGTTGCCTCCCCAAGCCACTCGAGCAGCTTCGCGGCGTGATGGCCCCGTCGACCACTCGAGGAGCAGCCGTCACCGGTGGTGACCAGGGGCGCACCACGGTGACGACCCTATACCGCACGGGCGCTGAAGATCGCTGGCCGACCGCCGCGGGCGGCCCCCACGACGTTGATCAGCGGGCGTCAGTCGGCGATGGCAGAGGAGCGATCGGACGAGAGCATCAGCTGGCGCACCGGGAGGTCACAGGGCCGGCACAGGCCGAAGCCCTGTCCGCAGTGCACGCCGAGGTCCTGCAGCGTGCGTAACTCCTCGGGGTGTTCGATGCCCTCGGCGACCAGCCGCTTGCCGTTCTCGTGTGCGAACGTGACCAGCGACAGAGCCAGCGAGCGACGCACGGGATCGATGTGGACGTCACGCGTGAGGCTGAGATCCAGCTTGATGATCGTCGGATCGAGACGGACGACGTGACGGAGGCTGGCGAACCCGGCCCCGGCGTCGTCCACGGCGAGGCGCACCCCGTGCTCCGCTAAGAGCCGCAGCGCCGCGTGGAGCGTGGAGTAGTCATCCACGGGAGCGTGCTCGGTCACCTCGAGCACCACGCGATCGCCGGGGTAGCGTGCGATCAGGTCGTGGAAGCGCTCGCTCTGCACCGTCGACGGCGAGACGTTCACGGCGAGGTACGCGTCGGGAGGCAGCTGCGCCATCCCGTCCAGTGCTTTGCGCGCCGCCGCGACCTCCAGCTCGAGCCCCAGACCGCCCTCGTGTGCGTCGTCGAACCAGGCGTGGGGCGGGCGGTTCGGCAGGGTGAGGAACCGGCTGAGTGCCTCGACCCCCACCAGCTCCCCGGATCGCAGGTCGTAGATCGGTTGGTAGACGGTGCCCGGGTCGCCTGCGTCGAGCGCGCGGCGCACCCGCCCGAAGGCTTCCTCGCGTGCTTGGTGCTCGGCGGTGTTGCCGGACTGCAGCGTGTACGCCAAGGCGAGCTCCTGGTTGAGCCGCTCCGCGAGGGAACGTTCGTGACGGTCGAGCGCCTCGGTGATCTTCACGTACTGAGAGAGCAGGCCGGCGGCGGGGACGGCGAACTGCGCACCCCGCAGCAGCACGCTGGCCCACCACAACGCCCCGAAGAAGCGGTACGCGGCGACGTCGAGCGCGAGATCCCACAACAGGAACGCCAGGCCGATGGTGATCCACGCCTCGGACCAGCTGGCGCGCTGCGCGACCCGGCGCATCCACGCCACGGTCACGGCGACCGCGGCGAACAGGAGTGCGGACACAGCGACGCGGTAGGTCGTGGTGAACGTCCCATCCGGGCGCGCGAGTCCAGGCATGGGCACCCCGACCGGCTCCAACGCCGCCAGGATGGTCACCCCGACGCCGATCGCGACCAGCCACCGTCGCCATGTGGCGGCTGGCTGCGGTTGCGCGAGCGCCGCCACCGCGAAGGCGATCAGCGTCGCGTGCCACACCAGGTACAGGGCAGCGGCCGCGTTCGGTCCGGTGTTGAGCATGTCGCCACCGCGCAGGAAGCTCGGCAGGCTCACCGCGGTCAGGCCCACACCGAGGGCTGCCACGAAGTACCCGGGGGTCATCCACTCCAGCAGCGGCTCGTGACGGACCCGCGTGGTGACACCCAGCAGGTAGCCGACGAGGACAGCGGCGAGGAACGCCACCGTGTAGACGATGACGGCCGTCGGCAAAAGACCCTGCAGCGGCTCAGCGACGGCCCCGACCAGCGCCACCACGACCGCCGCGACGATCGTCGCAACGGGGATCGCCACGGCGTTGACCGTGTGTGCCGGCCTCTCGTCCATCGGACGGTAGGCCGTGTTGACGTCTGAGCTGGTGTATTGGCCAACGTCCTGTGACAAACTTTCACCCCATGGGGATACCCATTCCGTGAGCGCCGCGGCACGCCGGCCGGTCACGGGTCCGCCGGGGAGGCCGCCCCCCGTTCACTCACAGCGATGCCGACACTACGCGCAGTAGCACCCGAGCGATCGGGCGTGCCCGTCCGAACGTGCAGTGGCGGCCCGGCCGTCGACGGGACGCGTCACCGCAACGCGGGCAGGCGGCGCCACCGCGTGTCCAGACGCCACAGCCCCGCCGCTCGCGCCGTCGCCAGTGCCTGGTCGAACTCCGACGAGGTGATCCGCCGGTCGATGTCGCCGTACCGGTCGGTGGTCGTCACCTTCCAGTCGGGGCGGTACTGGTCCATGATGTTCAGGTACAGGTCGGCCGAGAGTCCGGCGAGGAACTCGATGATGGCGCGAGCGTCGTCGACGAGGCCGGGCATCACCAGGTGGCGGACCATCACACCGCGGAGCGCCAGTCCGTCACGGTCCACGATCAGGTCGCCGACCTGTGCGTGCATCGCCGTCACGACCCGCCGGGCGATCTGCGGGTAGTCGCGCATCCCCAGGTAGCGGTGGCAGTGCTCGGGATCCCACAGCTTCAGGTCCGGCATGTAGACGTCGACGACCCCGTCCAGCAGCTTGATGCTGTCGAGGCTGTCGTAGGCGCTGGTGTTGTAGATGAGCGGCAGGTTCAGGCCACGCTCGACCGCCACCGGGAGCGCCTCGAGGACCTGCGGCACGACGTGCTCGGGGGTCACCACGTTGATGTTGTGACAGCCGGCGTCCTGTAGCCGGAGCATGATCGCGGCGAGGTCGGTGGCGGTGACCTCGTCGCCCACGGGGCGCTGGCTGATGTCGCCGTTCTGGCAGAACACGCAGCGCAGGTTGCACCCGGCGAAGAAGATCGTCCCTGAACCGCGCCAGCCGCGGAGCACATCCTCTTCTCCGAAGTGGGGGAAGGCGCTGGCGACCCGCGCGTGGCGGCCGATGCGGCAGGCGCCGAGGCGGTCGGCGAGGCGGTCGACGTCGCGGCAGGGTCGCGGGCACACCCGGCAGGGAGTCAGCAGATCGCCGGCGGCTTCGGCGCGTTGGGCCAGGACACCGGCTTCGTGCGCCTGCACGTAGGCGGGGACGAAGCCCGCGCGCGGCCGTTGGAACCGCCCGCGGCCGTCGACGTGGTCAGGGACCTTCCAGCTGCGGACACCGACCATGTCGTCCCCCGACCGGGTCGCTGATCAGAGCGTCACGGGAGCGACGCTACCGGCCGGTGACGGGTCGGTGGGGTTCGGCGGCGCCGCCTTCTTCACGTGGCTGTGGTGTGCACGCCGCGTCGCCCGAGCGGGGGACGTGGCGCTGTGGTAGGAGGAGGTCGCATGGAGACGCATGCGCCAGCTTTCACGATCCAGGACGCGATCGACGACATCGGGTTCGGGCCGTTCCAACGCAAGCTCATGCTCGTGGCCGGGCTCACGTGGGCCGCAGACGCCGCGGAGGTGCTGCTGATCGCCTTCGCACTCCCCGACATCACCCGGGAGTTCGGACTGGACTCCTTGCAGGCCAGCCTGATCGTGACCGCCACGTTCCTCGGGATGCTCGTCGGGGCGTGGTTCTGGGGGAACATCTCCGACCGCATCGGTCGGCGCACCGGCTTCCAGCTGACCGTCTTGATCTTCGCCGTGTTCGGTGCCGTATCGGCCCTCGCACCCAACGCGCTGTGGCTCGCGATCCTGCGGGCCATCACCGGATTCGGTCTCGGGGGGGCGTTGCCGCTGGACTTCTCGCTGTTCGCCGAGTACCTGCCCAGCCAGCGGCGTGGACGCTACCTGGTGCTGCTGGAGAGCTTCTGGGCGCTGGGAACGATCGTCGCCGCGGGACTCGCCTGGCTGCTGGTCCCCACGGTCGGGTGGCGGCCGCTGCTGGCCTCCACGGGGGTCGCGGCTTTCCTCGTGCTGTGGATCCGGGCGCAGATTCCCGAGTCGCCCCGCTACCTCGCCACGGCGGGGCGCCTCGACGAGGCACGTGCCGTGCTGGCCAAGGTCGCCGAAGCCAACGACCGCCCGACGCCCCCGCTCGAGGAGGCCGTCCCCGCCACCCGCCCCGCCACGACGCCGGCGACGTTGTGGGAGCCGCGGTTCCGACGCCGCACCACCATGCTGTGGTTGGCGTGGTTCGGGATCTCGCTCGGCTACTACGGCATGTTCACCTGGCTGCCCAGCGTGTTCGTCGGCCGCGGTTTCACGTTCCTCGACACGTTCCAGTACACCTTCATCCTGGCGCTGGCCCAGATCCCCGGGTACTTCTCCGCCGCCTACCTCGTCGAACGCTGGGGACGGAAGCCGACCTTGGCGTCCTACCTCGCGGTCGCGGGGGTCTTCACCTACCTGTTCGCCACCGTGTCCACCACCGCCTGGGTCGTCACCTCCGCGGTGCTGATGAGCTTCTTCGCCCTCGGGGCGTGGGGAGCGCTGTACGCCTACACCCCCGAGCTGTACCCGACCGAAGCACGTGCCACCGGGGTGGGATGGGCCAGCGGCATGACCCGCATCGCCGGGGCGATCGCCCCGGTCGTGGGCGGGCTCCTGTTGCCCATCTCGCTGGTGGTGGCGCTCACGATCTACGCCGTCGGGTTCGTGGCTGCGGCCGCCGCGGTCGCGCTGCTCGGTGTCGAGACGCGCGGCGAGCCCCTGCTCGACATCGGCGGCGGAGCAACCTGAAGCGGTTCAACCGGTGGCCAGCGACCTGCCTCGGCCTTCCTCGCTGCGGCCCCGCAGCCAGCGGTAGCCGTACCCCTCGATCGCCAGGACCTGGCCCTCGGGCGGGGCGTACGCCGAATCGGCGAAAACGTCAGAGACGAACGCCAGCTCCGTGAGGATCCCGAGCTTGACCCGGCACGCCTCCGGCGAGAAGTTGGCCAGGACGATCACGACCTGGTCGAACAGGCGGTAGGCGATGGCCAGGACGCCGTCCACACCGGTGTCCAGCACGTCCCAGGTGCCGGAGCCGATCTCTGACTGCTGCCGCCGCACGCGTATCAGCCTTTGCATCCAGTTGAGGAAGGAACCAGGGTCGACGCGCTGTGCGGCGACGTTCATATCCTCGTACCCGTACGGTCCTTCGCTGATGACCGGTCGTGCGATCGTCTCCGGATCGGCACTCGTGAAACCGGCGACCGCGTCGGACGACCACTGCATCACCGTCCGCACCGACATGCGTTCCCCGGCGGAGAGGTCGTCGCCCATGCCGATCTCCTCGCCGTAGCGCAGCATCGGCGCGCCCGGCAGCGACATCACCGCCGTGTAGGCCAGCTCGAGCCGGCGCCGGTCGCCGCCGAGCATGGGAGGAAGACGTCGGCGGATCCCTCGCTTGTAGACCTGCATGTGCGGCTCCGGCGCGAACGCGCCCATGACCTGCCCACGCTCGTCCTGGCTCAGCTTGGTGAGATCCAGCTCGTCGTGGTTCCGCGCCCAGTTGACGTAGACGCATCCGGTCGGAGGCACCGGCACGTCGTTCAGCCCCCGGCGCAGCGGTCCCGCGTCCTCACGAGCCAGCGCCAGGAACAGCTCGTTGTTCCACACGAAGTTGAACATCAGGTTCACGCGACGGCCGTCGCCGAAGAACGCGATGTAGTCGTCGGCGTCGACGTTCGCTTCGGCGAGGACGACACCTTCGTGTGTGTACTCGTCGACGATCGCTCTCATCTGTTCGATGAACCACAGCCCGTCATCGGTCGGGTCGGCCCAACGCGCCTTGTGCGCGATGAACGGCGCAGCGTCGATGCGGAACCCCGCCACGCCGAGCTGCAACCAGAACTCCATCACCTTGAAGATCTCGTCGCGCACCTGCCGGTTGGCGAGGTTGAGGTCGGGCTGGTGGGCGTAGAACCAGTGTAGGTAGTAGGCGTCGACCTTCTCCTCGTAGGTCCAGACACCCTCCTGAACCCCCGGGAAGACCGGGCCGTACCGCAGGTCCGCGACCGGCTCCTCACTCCAGACGTAGTAGTCGCGGAACTTCGAGTCGGGGTCGGCCAGTGCCTGCTGGAACCACAGGTGTTCACGCGATGTGTGGTTGATGACCAGGTCGATGATCACCCGGATGCCACGCTTCTCCGCGTCACGGACGACGCGGACGAAGTCGCCCAGGTTGCCCAGGCGCGGGTCGACGCTGTAGTAGTCGGTGATGTCGTACCCGGCGTCGCGGTTGGGAGACGGGAAGAACGGTTGGAGCCAGATGCAGTTGACGCCGAGCGCGGCCAGGTAGTCGAGGCGGGCGTGGACGCCGGACAGGTCACCGATGCCGTCACCTTCGCTGTCGTCGAACGCTTCGACGTCGATGGCGTAGAACGTCGCGTTCTCGTACCAGGCTCTTCTCATCCCGGCCTCCTGGCCATGCCGCTGCCGTGGCCACCAACCGTACGACGCGGACGGCGTTGCTCCGTTCGGACGCTCCCTACCCTTCAACAGACACAACCGCCGGACAGGTGTGGATGGCTGAGCCCAGCGTCGTTCCCGACCATCCACCGGCGACGGTCGTCGAGGAGCCCCTCCGACCGGCGTCGCCATGGTGGCGGTCGGGCGTCGTCTACCAGATCTACCCGCGATCGTTCGCGGACTTGGACGGAGACGGCGTCGGTGACCTGCCCGGCATCCGGGCCCGGCTCGAGTACCTGCGGTGGCTGGGGGTCGACGCGCTGTGGCTCTCACCGATCTACCGCTCTCCGATGGCGGATTTCGGGTACGACGTGTCCGACCACTGCGACATCGATCCGTTGTTCGGAACGATGCACGACTTCGACGCGCTTCTGCGTGACGCGCACGACCTGGGGATCCGGGTTCTGCTCGACTGGGTGTCCAACCACACCTCCGACCAGCATCCCTGGTTCGTGGAGTCGCGCCGGTCGCGGCGCTCACCGAAGCGCGATTGGTACATCTGGCGTGACGGGTCACCGGATCGGCCACCCAACAACTGGAGGGCAGCGTTCGGCGGATCGGCCTGGGCCCACGACGACCGCACCGACCAGTGGTACCTGCACCTGTTCCTGCCCGAGCAGCCCGATCTGAACTGGGCCAACGCCGACGTCGAAGCCGCGATGCACGACGTGCTCCGGTTCTGGCTGGATCGAGGGGTCGACGGTTTCCGGGCCGACGTCGTGCACCTGATCGGGAAGGACCCTGCGCTTCCCGACCAGCCACCGGAGCTGGCCGACCGCGACCTCGTCTCCGTCCACGATCATCCGGGGACCCACGAACTGCTCAAGCGGGTACGCAAGGTCCTCGACGAGTACACGGGCGACCGGATGATGGTGGGAGAGGTCAACCTCGAATCGGTGGAGCGGATCGCGCCGTACTACGGCGACAGGGACCAGCTCAACTTGGTGTTCAACTTCTCGCCACTGCACGCGCCGTGGGACGCTGCGACGTGGCGCGACGCGATCGAGGCGGTCGTCGTCACGCTCCATCCCCGGCGGGCGTGGCCGACGTGGGTCCTGTCCAACCACGACGTGCCGCGTCACAGGAGCCGTTACGGCGGCTCGCTGCAGCGCGCACGTGCGGCAGCCGTGCTGTTGCTGACGTTGCCGGGGACACCGTTCCTGTACCAGGGTGAGGAGCTGGGTCTGCTCGACGCCGACGTTCCCGCCGATCGCCGTGTCGACCCCGGGGGGCGTGACCCGTGCCGGGCCCCCATGCCGTGGTCGGCCGACCCGCCGCACGGGTGGGCCGCTCGTCCGTGGCTACCGTGGCCGCCCGGCCCGGCCCGCCACGCCGTCGAGACGCAGCAACGGGACGCGACGTCGATCTTGCGGCTGTACCGGGATCTGATCGCTGCGCGTCGGCGCTCCGTCGCCCTGGCGGTCGGCGACTGGACGCCTCTGGACACCGCCGATGGGGTCCTCGGCTACCGGCGGAGGGCGGCAAGCGACCAGCGCACGGTCCTGGTCAACTTCACCGACCGGCCACGGCGGGTCGAGCTCGACACGACCCCCGTGGTCGACATCTCCTCGGTTCGTCGCGGAGAAGGTGAACCCTTCACCGGTCAGCTGCCCGCTGACGGCGCCGTGGTGCTGCGGTAGCGGTCCCGCTTGAAGCTCCGTTCGAGCCCGAGCGCCGCTGCAGGCGGTCAAAGGAGACAGCACGTGAAGCAGCGGACAGCGATCGTCGCACTCGTCGCCGGGTTGGCTGCCGTGGCCGTCTCGACGGCGTGCGCAGGCGACGACGAGCGAACGACGGTCGGGCGTCTGCCGCCGTCCCACCACGTCCACGCGCTGCGGGCGGCGGACGACGGCACGCTCCTGCTGGGCGTGCACGGGGCACTGTGGCGCTCCACCGACGCAGGCCTGACCTGGGAGGAGGTCGGCCTCGAGGGCGAGGACGCGATGGCGATCGGGATCGATCCCGGCACTGACGGGCCGCTGCTGGTCGCCGGTCACGGCCTGCTGGCTCGCGCGCCGCGCCCCACGGCTCCGTTCGACTCGCTGCGGCCCGACGAGCTCGGGTCGCTGGACGTCCACGCTCTGGCCCAGGCTCCGTCCGAACCGACCACCGCCTACGCGTTCGTGGTCGACGCCGGGCTGTTCATCACGGACGACGCCGGTGACTCGTGGACCCGGGTCGCACCCCTCGGCGACGAGTTCGGCTCCGACATCACCGGGATGGCGGTGGATCCGGCCGACCCCGACACGCTGTTGATGGCCGGCGGGCGGACCGGGGTGGTGCACTCGACCGACCGCGGCCGCACGTTCAACCGGGTCGTCGGGGCCGGCGGGTTCGCGGTCGCGTACGTCGGCGACCGATCCGACCAGGCGGTCGCCGTCACGCAACGGGGCATCGAGACGTCACAGGACGGCGGCAGGACGTGGCAGGTGGTCACCCAGCCCGGCGTGTTGCCGGGGCGGCCAGCGGCCCTGGCTGGTGACGGTCACGGCGCGGTGTGGGTGGTCACCGAGGAACCGCGCAGCCTGCAACGCAGCCACGACGGGGGACGAACCTGGGAGGAGATCGCTCGCGCGTGACCCTGCGATGTCGCCTGCGGTGACGTCGATCAGCTGGCGGAGCGTTGGCCGACGGAATCGACCGTCGAGGCTATCGCCGCTGGCCGCTCGTGATCGGCCGTCACCGACCAGGCGACCCCTCGGCGGATCCGGCTGCGCCTGGTGAGCAGGTCAACGGCGGTCGACCCCGTGGCCGCGACCGCCGCGGCCCAGCTCGGTCGCGCCCCGTCCAGGAGGTCGTTCCAGTACACCGCCCACCCGCTGGCCGCGGCGCGGCCGATCGCCGGGGCGGTCAGCACACGTCCCGCGGCCGCCGCCACGCGGGGACGGGGCAGCAGCGCCGCGTGGACTGCGGCGTTCGAGCCGTGGAACCGGGCGTAGGAGTCGGCGACGAAGCGCCGGTACGCGGGAGCGGGACACTCGGGCCGGGCGAGGATCGCCTCGGCCGCGCCCCGTCCGCTGCCCATGGCCTGGCAGATCCCCTCTCCCTGCAGCGGGTTGACCAGGCCGGCCGCGTCGCCGACGAGCAGGACCCGATCACGGCCGGGGACGGCTCCCACGATCCCGAGCCGCAGCCATCCTCCTCGCCGCGTCGCGGGGTCGGGAGGGCGTCGCAGGATGCCGCTGCGCTGGAGGTCAGCGAAGAAGCGATCGACCAGCGGGGCGAGCCGCGCGCCGCCACGCCGGTCGTGCAGCGCCCCGATCCCCAGCCCGACGTTGGCCCGACCATACGGGCCGGGGAACAGCCAGCCGTAGCCGGGCAAAGCCCGCCACCGTTGCGGTTCCCACAGCACGATGGTCGGCACATCGACGTCCGCGTCGACGTACCAGCGGAGCGCCAGGCCCCACAGCGCCGCCGCCGGCGCCACGAGCCCCGTCGCCCGCCCGACCGTGCTCAGCGCCCCGTCCGCCCCCACGACCACGTCGGCGCGAACGCGGCTGCGGTCGGACAGCGCGAAGCCGGTCAGCCCGTCTCGCCCCATGATCGGTGTGGTCGCCGACGCGCGGCGGAAGTCGGCACCGGCCTCGCGTGCGGCTTCCAACAGGTGGGCGTCGAACCGGACGCGCGGGACGATGATCCCGTGGTCGGCGTAGGTCCGCCCGAGGTGACGAGGATGGTCAACGGCACGCCCGGTGGGACCGACCACCCGCATCCCGGTGACGTCGAGCGCGCCGGGCGGGTCGATCCCGAGCTCATCGAGGAGCCGCACCGCGCGTGGACCGACCAGATCGCCGCAGGCCTTGTCGCGCGGGAAGCGCGCCTTGTCGACGATGGCCACGCGGGCGCCGGCCCTGGCCAGGACCAGCGCCGCCACGCACCCTGAAGGCCCAGCCCCGACGACCAGGACGTCACAACCATGCTGGCTCACGCCCCCACCTCCTCGCGTCTACGGTACGACGGCCATGAGCGCACCTGCCCCACCGACCGCCACCGACCGCAACGACTCCGCCCGGCGGCTGTTCCGTGGTCTACCGCCCCGTTACGACCTCCTGGCTGAGCTGCTGTCGTTCGGACAGAACGGCCGGTGGCGGCGGACGATGATCGACCAGGTCGTCGCGGCCCGGCCCGGCACGGTCCTGGACGTGGCCACCGGCACGGCTGGGGTGGCCCGTGAGCTGGCCCGCCGCGCGGGCGCGGACGTGACCGGGATCGACCTGACCGAGCAGATGCTGCGCCGGGGACAGGCAGCGGTCGCCGAGGACGGTCACGCAGACCGGATCCGGCTGGCGGTCGGGCGGGCGGAGCAGCTGCCGTTCGCCGACGCGACGTTCGATGCGCTGACCTTCACCTACCTGATGCGGTACGTCGCCGATCCACCGGCCACGCTCCGGGAACTGGCGCGTGTGGTCCGGCCCGGTGGCGTGATCGCGTCGCTCGAGTTCCACATCCCCGCGCAGCCCGCGTGGCGCGGGCTGTGGTGGCTGTACACCCGGGTGGGTCTGCCCGCGCTGGGGGCTCTCGCGGGGCGGTCGTGGTACGAGGTGGGGCGTTTCCTCGGGCCCAGCATCAGCGAGCACGGCCGCCACTGGCCGGTGGCCCGGATGCTCGCGGCGTGGCACGAGGCCGGGATCGTCGCCGTCGACCACCACGTCATGAGCCTCGGTGGTGGCGTGGTGATGTGGGGGGTGAGAGCCGGTGGCTGAACGCCCCGGACCGAACGCCGGGGACCGACGCCCCGCCTTCTACGCCGCCGGCTCCGGAGGCTGGCGGGACTGGTGGACGGTCCTGCACCCCCCGTACACCCTGTGGCATCTGAGCTACGTCGCGCTGGGTGCCGGCCTGGCGCCGCAGCTCGACGTGGGCAGGTTCGTGGCGACGCTGGTGGCGTTCTTCCTGGCCCTGGGGATCGCGGCGCACGCGCTCGACGAACTCAACGGTCGGCCGCTGTCGACCGCGATCTCCGACCGGGTGCTGATGGTGGCCTCCAGCGTGTCACTGGCCGCGGCGGCAGCGATCGGGATCGTGATGCTGATCCGTGTGGCTGGAAGCCCGGGGTTCGTGGTCGGGGCGATCGCGCTGATCGTGACCGGAGTCGTCCTCGTCGTCGGGTACAACCTGGAGCTGTTGGGGGGACGTCTGCACACCCACGCCGGTTTCGCGGCGGCGTGGGGCGCGTTCCCGGTCGTCACCGCCTACTACGCTCAGGCCGAGCGGCTGGCCGGGCCGGCGATCCTCGCGGCCGGCGCTGCGTTCGCGGTGTCGTGGGCGCAGCGGGCGCTGAGCACACCCGCGCGGTTCGTGCGTCGGGAGACCGACCGGGTCGAGATCCACGTCGCCACCACCGAGGGCGCCTCGACGCGTCGCTTCGACGAGCGCTTCCTGCTGGCCCCGCTCGAGGATGCGCTGCGCGCGCTGTCGTGGGGGATGGTGCTCCTGGGGGCCGCGCTGGTCGCCGCCCGCTTGGCGTTCGGCTAGACCCGGGACGGCTCACTGCGCGAGCCCCTCCCGGCGGAGGTGGCGCCAGTAGCCGTCCACCGCCTGAAGGACGACATGGTCGTGGCCCCAGCGCAGCGCCGGGTACGCCACCCGGGCGGCCACCCGCATCGACGGCTTGCGCATCTCCAACCGCCACCCGATGCGTACACACGACCCGCCGTCGGCTGGGCGGATCCGCAGCCGCGCCGGGCCCCGCAGGTCACCGCGGACTGAGGCGTCGATCCGTTCGGCCCGACGACAGTCAACGAGTCGGATCCCCACCCGCATGGGGTAGGGCACGGGCGGGACGATGACCCCGCGCAGAACCGTCCCCCGGCGGAGTCCCGAACCCTCCACCTCGACGTTGCGCAGCCATCGGAACCACTGCTCGTAGCGATCAAGCCGCTGGATGTCGCCCCACAGTTCCTCAGGGGGAAGCGGGAACACGAAGCAGCCGATGTATCCCATCTCGTAGGGTCGGCGGGCCTCGCCGAGGTCCATGCGCGCCTCCCGCTCGCCTGACCGTACGCGGTCGTGACGTGAACGAGGCCCGGGCACCAGGCCCGGGCCTCGTTTGACGCACGACAGGTGGTTACTCGACCTCGTGCTCGTCTTCGACCTCACCGCGCCACGCGCCGGTCTCTTGACCGCCGCGCTCCTCGATGAACTCCTTGAAGCGCTCGAGGTCGCCCTGCACGCGACGGTCGGTCATGTTGACCGCGTCGGCGACCTTCTCGCGCCAGTCCTCGGGCTCGAACACCAGCTCGAGGCTCACGCGGGTGCGTTGGCCGTCGAGCGGCTCGAAGGTCACGGTGCCGGCCTGGGTGACCTCACCCTCAGCACGCCACGCAATGCGCTCGTTCGGCCGCTGCTCGGTGATCTTCGCGGTCCACTCGCGTTCCGCGCCGGCGATGTTGCCCTTCCAGTGCAGCGTCACGTCATCGACCTGCCGGACCTCCTCGACGTTGTTCATGAACTGCGGGAAGTCTTCGAACTGCGTCCACTGGTTGTACGCGGTCGTGCGGTCGACGTTGACCTCGATGCTCTTTCGGATCGTCGTCGGCATATGTTCACTCCTTGGCTCGTCGTGGGTCTTGCGGCGTCGGTCTTGCGGCGTGCCTCACTAACAGAGTGGGGGATGGGACGTCGCGTCTCCACCTCCACCCCCCGACGGACGTGGGGGAAACGAACGGCCGTCCGACGAACGGGAAAGTGGGCGTCAGCCGCGCAGATCGTCGATGATCAGCGCCAGACCGATCCCCAACATCCACAGGTCCTTGGCGACACCGATCCCCTCCTGGGTCGGGCGGACGCTGTCCTCCTCGGTCATCCCGGGAGCGTTGAGGTACAGGCGCAGTGTGGCGATGGAGAAGGCCGTCAGTCCCAGGCCGGCCAGCCACGATGGGACAACGGGAGCGAGCAGCGCCACGCCCAGTGCCGTCTCGCTCGCCGACAGCGCCCTGGTGAACCGTTCCGGCTCGATCTGCTCGACCGCGGGGACCGCGGCCGTCGCCATGCTGTGGAACATCTCCGCCTGTTGCCGGGGTGCCTGCCGCTTCCCGAGCCCGGAGTTCAGGAAGAACACGCCGGTCGTCACCCGTAGCGGCACATGCGACAGCTTCACGCTCACCTCGCCTCGTCGGTGGCTGCCAACGTACGAGGCGGAGCCCCGAAGACCCTCGCCCAACCTGGCCCACCGGCGACGTCCGTCAGCGTCGCAGCGATGACGGTGAGCGACGGCCGGGTCCTGGACGAGGGTCGGGACGGCGAGCGCTGTCGCCGCGGTCCGCGTTACCCCATGCGGTCGGCGTTACCCCATGTTGACGACGGCCCAAGCCGGGCTGGCCATCAGCGTGGCGAGGACGGTCACGAGCGTGGTTGTGACGATGCGACGCATTTGGTCTCCTTGCGCTATGCGACGTTGCACCGCGCAAGATGACGCAGACCTATCTCGCTGCTATCTCACCGTGGGAGCCTGCCGCCCTCGACCACCATCTCACGTTCAGCCAACGCGGCTGCCGCGGGTATGGATCCGGTGACCCGCAGCTCGCAGGGCCTTGAGGTCCCGGTAGACGGTGGGGACGCTGACGTGGAGGAGACTCGCAAGATCCTCGACGGTCGGGGCGGCGCCCTGCGCCCACGCCTCGTCGACGACCTGAACGAGGCGGCGACGACGGTCGTCGGCGGCGAGGCCGTGATCGTCGGCGAGGTGGAAGATCACGGGGACGCGCTCGTCGTCGCGCAGCGGCCGGCCCGTCGGAGCTGCAGCGGCGGCGAGCCGGACACGGATCTCCGGGGGGCGGCCCGACTCCCAGTCCTCGACGATCGAACGGTGCTCGGCGACCCGCTCGATCGCGGCGTCGCGCTCGTTCTCAGGGAGATCCGCGAGCGCGTCGAGGAGTGCAGCGCGGGCACGGGCCAGTGACTCTTCGGCGTCCGCTGGCCGGCCGGCAGCCGACAACGCCCTGCGGTGGACGTCGTGGATCAGCCAGGGCCGAGGCACGCCCGGCCGTAGCTCCGCGACCGCATCCGTGGTCGCCGCCACAGCGTCGTGGACCCGTCCGATGCCCAGCAGTGCGAGCCCCCGTTGTGCCCGCACGGTGACGGCCAGGTCGGCGAAGCCGTGGTCGAGGCACGCGGAGGCGGCTTCGTTCAGGGACGTCAACGCCCGTCCGTGGTCGCCGGCGGACAGCTCAACGGTCGCAGCGCCAAGCGACAGCTGTGCGAGGATCCAGGCGTCACCCGCACTGGTCGCGAGCGCGACGGCGTCGACGAGCCGCTGCCGCGCGGCGTCCAGCCGCCCCCGCTGCCGCTCGATGTCGCCGAGGATCCCCAGGCAGAAGGCCTGCAGGCGCACGTCGCCGAGGTCACGGAAGTAGGCGAGGGCCGACTGGGCATCCCGTTCGGCGACGTCGACATCCCCCAACACGGTCTCGCGCAGCCAAGCGGCGTTCATCCGGACCATCGCCGTGCCCCGTCCGTGCCCGATGTCGCGGAAGATCGCCGCCGCGGCGCCGTACTGGTCGAGCGCTCCCTGCGGTCGGCCGGTCGACGCCAGGAGGTTCGCCAGGTTCAGGCGGTCGCGGCCCTCCGCCTCCCGGAAGCCGATCCGGACGTCCAGTTCGACGGCAGCGCGGTAGCGCGCCTCCGCGCTGGCGCTGTCGCCGGTCTCCATGGCCACGGCAGCCAGCGCCCCCAGCGACAGCGCCCGTCCCCGCATGTCGCCGAGTTCGTCGAAGGTCTGCAGGGCGCGCGTGAGGGCGGCGGCGGCTGGTGGGTAGCGGCGCAGCTCGTGCAGGGCGGCGCCAAGCGCGCGGTTGGCCTCGGCCACAGCAGCGGGATCCCCCCCGAGTGAGACCGCCTCTTCCAAGCAGGCGGCGGCGTCGGGGACCCGACCGGCCCAGCGCAGGACCGTTCCCAGCGTCATCAGGGAGGCGTGCCGGCTGCCCTCGTCGAGGGCGAGGGCGGCACGGGCCTCTTGCTCGGCGAGGTCGAACCGGTCGGTGTGGGCGTAGAGCATCGCGCGGCGGCGGTGGACATCGGCCTGGCGTGCCGGGTCGCTCCCGGCCAGGACGGCGAGTTCGGCCAGGAGCCGATCCTGCTGCTGGCGGTCACCGAGCAGCTCGACGACCGTCTCGTGGGCCGCCAGTACGCGGTAGCGCTCGTCGACGGTGACCGGCACCCGGTCGAGGAGCGCGGTGGCCTGCGCGTAGTGGCGGGCCGCCGTCTCGAAGGCCGAGAGCGACTCGGCCCGTTCGGCCGCCGCGACCAGGTGCCGCAGGGCGGTGGGCAGCAGGTCACCGGCGAGCGCATGGTGAGCGAGGGCTTCGACGTCGCCCGGGCGGGTCTCGGCCAGCGTGGTCGCCAGACGCCGATGCAGGTCGATCTTGTCCGCGTCGTCGATCGTGCGTACGACAACCCGCCCGATCTGGTCGTGGGCGAAGCGGTACCCGTCGCCGCGCTCGGTCAGCAGGCCTCGTCGCAACAGCTCGTCCAACGCACCGAGGGCGCGGTCGACCGGGACGTCGGCCGACCGCCGGAGCGTCTCGAGGTCGACCGGCCCACCGTGCACGGCGGCGGTCGCCAGGACGGCGCGTGCGTCGCTGCCCAGGGTCGTCAACCGCGTGGCGATGACGTCCGCGATGGTCCGCGGCAGCGGCAGGGCGCCATGCACGGCGGCCTCCAGGGTCCCCTGCTCGACGAGCGCTTCGAGCGTCTCGAGGACGAACAGCGGGTTCCCGCCGGTCTCGGAGTGGAGCCGTGTCGAGAAGCGCGGCGGCAGGTCGCCACGACCGTGCAGGTTCCGCAGCAGCTCCGCGGTCCCGAACGCGGTGAGCGGCTCCAGCACCAGCCGGTCGGGTCTGCCGTGACGGTCGACCGCCCGGATGGCGTCCCACACGGCGGCCCGCTGCCGCGCGTCCTGACCGCGGTAGGTCAGCACGACCACCAGCGGGGCGCCGCCGAGTCGGGCGGTCACCGTCTCGAGCGACGCCAGCGTCGCCTCGTCCGCCCAGTGCAGGTCCTCGATGACCAGCACGGTCGGCACGAGACGGGCCAGCTCAACAAGCATCCGGGCGAACGCTTCGCGGACACGATGCGGTGTCTGTGCAGCAGCCAGACCGGGCAGCTGCGGCGCAACCCGTCGCAGTCGGGGAACGACCTGGGCGACGTCAGCGATCCACACCGGGTCGACACGGGAGGCCAGCTGCTCGACGCGCAGCGGCGAGAGCGCCCCGTCGATGGCCTCCGCCAGGGGTTCGTACGGGCAACCGTGCTCCCGGCAGGGACCCCACAGCACCGAGAAGCCGCGCCACTCGGCGTCGTCACCGAACTCCGCCACCAATCGGGATTTGCCGATGCCGGGTTCCCCCTCGATCAGGACCGTCGACCCCCGACCGCTGAGGGCATGCTCCAGTCGATCCAACAGCACGCCCCGCTCGGGGTCGCGGCCGACCAGCGGGACGTCCGCCCGCACGGTCGTCGGCGCCACGTCGTCGGGCAGGCGCGACCCGCCACTGACCCGGCGCTGGCGAGCGATCTTGTCGTACAGCTCCCTGGTGGCGGCTGCCGGCTCCTGGCCGAGCTCCTCGGCGAGCACACAGCGACAGCGTTCGTACTGGCGGAGGGCTTCGCTGGTCCGCCCCAGCAGGACGCACAGCCGCATGACCTCCCGGTGGGCTTCCTCGCGGAGGGGATCGTGGTGGGTGACCCGCCGGGCGTAGGCCAACGCCTGCTGGTAATCCCCACCCCCTTTGCGCAGCCGTACCAGCTGTTGCAGTGCGTCGAGGTAGCGCTGCTGGAGGCGGTCCTGCTCGCGCACGACCCAGTCGTCGTAGAACCCGGACAGGAAATCACCACGGTACAGATCCACGGCGAGCTCGAGCGCTGCCAGCCGCTCTGCTTGCGATAGCGGGTGGGTGCGGTCCTCGTCGAGCCCGGCGAGACAAGTCTCGAACTCCTCGACGTCGAGCCAGTACGGCGCGGCGTCGTTGAACGCCAACGCGTCCGTGGTGGCCTCGACGTACGGCTTGTCCCCCGACAGTTCCGACAGGGAGTCCTGCACCTGCCACAGGGTCTGCGAGAGCCGGCGCCGTGCGCGGGCTTCGGGCAGATCAGGCCAGAACTGGGCGGCTAGCTCCTCCCGCGGGTGAGCCCGGCAGCGGTGGACCAGGAGGTACGCCAGCAGTGACCGACCAGCACGCGACGGGATCGGCGGCAGTGGTTCGCCGCCGGCCTCGACGTCGAACCCTCCCAGGAGCGAGACCCAGAGCGTCTCCACGAGCGAAATGCTAACGCCATTTCGCAACTCCTCGTCGCGTCGTGGTGTCCTGTGCCGCCACTGCGATGTGCGACGGATCGCTGTCCGCTTGTCACGCCGGCTCTTGCCGGACTGTGACGCGGTAGGTGCCCGTCGCCGCGGGGCCGTGGCGGCGCACGCGGACGTAGTACACACCGGCGGCCAGGTCGAACGTGATCCGCGACTGGCGTTCAGGGCCGATGTCGTCGATCGGGACCCGTGTCAGCTGGCTGTTGGGACCGAACAGGGTGGCGATGACCTCGGTCGGGCCGTCGATCGCGATCGTGTACGTGCCTGGCTCGGTCGCTGCGAAGCTGTACAGGTGGGCGACATCGACACCGTCGATGCTGTGGTCCGTCCCCGGTCCGTTGACTGCCATGGCGGTCAACGGCTGCGGTGAAGGTCGGCCACGGACGGCCACGCTGTAGCGGCCGCGGTTGGGCCCGGGGTCGCCGTGGCGGATCCGGACCAGGTAGTTCCCGGCCGTGAGCCTGACTTCCATCCTCCGATCGGCATCACGATCGGCACCGTTGCTGTCAACGGCCAGCGTGGAGGCGTCGTCGGGTCCGTACAGCGCCAGTGCGGCATCCGCGACGCCCTCGGCCTCGATGACGTAGATGCCCGCTGCGGCGGCGACGAACTGGTAGTGGTCCTGCTCGCCATCCGTCCCGATCGCTGTGCAGATGGGCGGCGCGCCGACCACCAGGGTCACGGTGCCGGGCGGGAGGTCGGTGTCGTAGCGGTAGCCCAGCGCCCGATGGTGGAGCAGGTCGCGAGGCCGCTTCGTCAGGCTCCCGACGGTCAAGGTGTCGTCGAGCCGGTGTCCCACGGGCCCGTGACCCGGTTCCAAGTACGGCGCGTGGTCGGGATGGCGCTCCTGCCACACCGCCCACAACCGGTCCACGTTGCAGGCGTGCAACCAGAACGCCGGGTCGTTGGGGGCGGTTGCGGACGCCATCGTCCGACCGACCCAGGCGTGCACGCTGCTGTGGAGGACCTCGTCGAGGACAGCGGCGAAGCGGTCGAAGGGAGTGCAACCCAGCACGGCGTCCAGCTGGGCCGCGGTGGGTAGCGGCGGCGTGGGTCCGAGCCGGCGCCGCAGCGCCGGACCCGGATCGACGGGCGGGGACGTCTCAACCAACCGCCAGGCTCCCGCGGCGAAGGCGAACGGGCCGGTGGTCACCACCTCTTCGGACCCGTCGCCGCCACCACCCAAGAAGTCGGTGCTCCACAGCGACGACCCGCCGGATCGATCCACGGTCCAATCCCAGTAGGGCAGGGTCACCGTGGGGTCGACGGCCTGCAGGTCGAGTTCGAACTGGTGCAGGAACTCCCGATTCCAGGCCAAGAAGGCCGGTCCCATGCGTGCCGGTCCGCCCGACGCGAAAACCCGTCGGCGCTCGGCCACGTAGCGGTCGTACGCCCCGTTCGCCTTGAGCTGCAGGAGCGCTCCGACGAACGCGCGACGCTGCTCAGGCGTCAGACGCCTGTGATCCTTCCTCTCACCCATACGGCTCCTACGACAGCTGGCGACTATGTGCGACCGCCCGAACTGGCGAGTCATCGCGCCGGTTCACGGCGCCGGTTCACGGCGCCGGTTCATGCGTCGCGTCACGAGGGTGGCCGCAGGGTGTCTCGAACCTGTCTCATCGCGATGCCGCGACAGCCCAACGACCCTCTCAGCGAGTTCCAGATGTCCGTTGACACGCCACCGTGCGTGTCGCGTCTGGCCGGCCCGTCAGGCGCGCCCGGTCATCGTCGAGCGTGTGTCGAACATCGGCCGAGCCGTGGGCGCATCGCCGCCCCACGATCGGCGCGGCAGGAGGTCGCTGTGGAGGCCGTCAGCCGGCTTCTTCGCGGAGTCGGCGGACCTCCGAAGCCCGGTAGCGGGCGGCAGGAGGTCGCTGTGGAGGCCGTCAGCCGGCTTCTTCGCGGAGTCGGCGGACCTCCGAAGCCCGGTAGCGGCGGTGGCCTCCCAGGGTCCGGATCGGTTGGAGCTTGCCCTGGTTCGCCCACCGCGTGACCGTCCTGGGGTCGACACCGAACACCTTGGCCACCTCGGCAGGCGTGAGCAGCTCGTCGTGGTCGTCGCGGTCGGGGCGCGGCGTTGTGTCATCGTTCGGCACGGTGAGCCCTTCGCTGCGCCGAGACGGTGTGTGCTCCGGTCGACAAGATAGGCGACAGCGGCCTGCGGGGCGCCGCAGGTCAGCGGATGAGGCCCAGTCGGAACCCTCGGGCGACGGCGCCGGTCCGGTCGGAGACGCCGAGCGTGGCCACCAGGTTGGCCACGTGGGTCTTGACCGTCCGCGGCGACAGCACCAGCCGTTCGGCGATCTGCTGGTTGGTCAGCCCATCGGCCAGCAGCCGGAGGACGTCGCGCTCGCGGGCGGTGAGCGACGGTGGTTCGGAACCCGGTGCGTCGCCGCGCCCTGCCTCCACCAGGTGGATCGCCACCTGCGGCGGTATCACGGGTTCGCCCCGGGCGACGGCGGCGACCGCTTGGCACAGCTCTGCCAGCGGTGCCGACGTCACCACGAACCCGTCCGCGCCGGCCGAGACCGCGTCGCGGAGATCGGCTGCGGTGAAGTCGTCGGAGAGGAGCAGAACCGGCACGTCGCCGCGGACGGTCTTGGCGGCTGCCACCGCCTGGAACGCTGCGGGGTCGTCGCCGCCCGACGCCACCACCACGACACGTGGTGATGTGGCACGCACTGCTTCCGCGGTCTGCGACAGGGTCGCTTCCGCAACGACGTGGCCGGCACCGGTCAAGGCGGCACGCACCCCGGCACGGACCACCGGTCGGTCGTCGGCGACCGCGACCAACGCCCGAACTGACGGTGCGTCGCTGAGGTGATCGTCGGGGCACGTCGTTCGCATGGGGACCCTGCCACGGCTCGCGCGGTACCTGTCGCGCAGCGTGCCGTGGCATCGCGCCTGCCGACATCCCCAAGGTGGGCGGTTCTCGCGTGGTCGCGCCACACCGTCCCACTAGTCCACGAGATGGAGACACCCGTCGCTGGGATGTCCCCCCTCGTCGTTGGACGCGGTCAACCAGCGCTCGACGTGGCGGCCGTGGCACGCGAAGATGGTTGTCGATGACCACCAGCCGCGACGCCGACGTGGGCCAGGACGAGGCCTTCGCCGAGGTGCGCGACGTGCTCGTCGAGATCGGGACCGACGCAGAGCTGGCCGGGCTCGAGGCGCGACTGCGGGAGCTCGAGCACGACGTCGAGCGGCTCGCCGTCGACGCGGACAGCCGCGACGCCGCTCGGCGAGGACAACTCGACGTCATGCGCGCCCGCGTCGACGATGCGCTCGAGGCGCTCGAAGCCGCCACCGACGAACATCGCGGATGGTCCGGTCGGATCGAACACCGCCTGACGGAACTGACGTCCGAGATCGAGCGATCCGTCGGGCGGCTCGTCGACGGAGTCCGCGACGAGCTGTCTGGGCCCGTTCACCGGGTCAGCGTGCAGCTGGAGGATCTCGAAGCCCGACTGGACGGTGAGCTCAACGCCGCCGCGGAGGCAGGCCGGTCGCGGATCGCGACGCTCCACGATGGGCTGGAAGCGGCCCGGGCGGAGGCCCGCGACGCGGTCGCCGCAGCCCACCGCGACCTGGGCAGCGGGCTCGAAGCGCTGAGCGGGCGGCTGGCTGACATCGACTCGGCGGTGGAGCGCGACCGCGCCGACCGTGACCGCGCGGAAGTGGCGTGGCGTGAGCGCCTCGACGGCCTGATGAGCCGCATCGAGCAGGTCGACGCCCGCGCGGTCGCGCAGGTCGCACGTCACCTCACCGAGCTCGGGAACCTGCACCGGCACGTGGAGGAGCTCACCGGACGCGTCGAGGTGCTCGGTCGGCGCGTCGCCGACGCGGTGGACCGCATCGCCGGCGAGCTCGCGACGCGGGTGGGATCGGTGGTGGCGGAGCTGGAGGCGGTCCGCGAGGCACGCATCCGCCACGAGGAGCGACTCGCCGCGGTGGAGCACGCCGCCCGGCGGCTGCCCGAGGTGGAGTCCCGGCTCGAGGGCATCCACCGATCCACGCCCGTCGCGATCGATGAGCTGCGGGCCGTCCGCGGAGAGGTCGCCGACCTCAAGCGCCGCCTGGAAGCGGCCGAGGCACACAACCGCGAGCTGCACGACCGTGTGGAGGAGGCCGAGATGGTGGCTTCCACCGCCGGTCGTGCCGTCGCCGACGCCGTGCGGCGCGCCCGGGATCACGAGCCTGGTGGCAACAGCGGGCTGTCACCACCGGACAGCGTCACGGGATCTCGATCCGTTTGACGGTCACCGAGAAGGATCCCCTCGGGGCCTGCACCGAGACGGTCTCACCGACCCCGCTGCCCAGCACGGCCCGACCGATCGGCGACACGATCGACAGCACGTCGAGCTCGGCGTGGCGCTCCTCGCGGCTGCCGGCCACCAGGTAGGTCTCCTCATCGCCGTCGACGTCGAGCGTGACGATCACGCCGGGCACGACCGCGTCAGCCGCAGGCCGCTGGCCGGGGTCACGAACGTGCGCTTCTCGCAGCAGCGCCTGCAGCTGTCGGACCCGTGCCTCGATGCGGCCCTGTTCCTCCTTGGCCGTCTGGTACTCGGCGTTCTCGCGGATGTCGCCGTGGGCGCGGGCCTCCTCGATCGTCTGGGCGATGCGGGTCCGACCGGTCGTCTTGAGCTCCTCGAGCTCAGCCGCGAGACGCGCGTACGCCTCCTGGCTCAGCGACGTGTGGGACACCGCGAACTCCTCGAGAGGTGAGCGGCGAGGGTAGCCAGTCATCACGGTCCGGGGCGCGCCACGTGCGCCACCCTGGCCAGTTGCGGTAGGTGTCTGGCCGTGGCCCACCGTCCCTCGTCACTGCGCACGCCCGGTTTCCTCGGCGGGGTGGTCGGCACTGCGTTCACCGTCGCGGTCGGGTTCGGGCTGATCGTCCCGGCGCTCCCCGCGTTCGCCCGGGAGCTCGGGGCGTCCGTCGGCGCAACCAGCGCGGTGATCTCGACGTTCGCAGCGGTGCGCCTGGTGGCCGTTGGCCCCGCCGGTGCGGTCGTCGATCGCGTCGGCGCCCGCATCACCGTCGCGACCGGCCTGGTCCTGGTCGCGGCGTCGTCAGCTGCGACCGCACTCGCCGACCGGTACATGGAGCTGGTGTTCCTGCGCGGCGCCGGAGGGCTGGGCTCGGCGCTGTTCATCACCGGCCTCGGCCAGTACCTGGTCGTGGCGATCCCCGCTGGCCAGCGGGGCCGCGCCAACGGGCTGCTGCACGGCGCATTCCTCCTCGGCGGCGCCAGCGGCCCCGCCGTCGGTGGGCTGGTGATCGAGGCCCTGGGGATCCGCGCGCCGTTCCTGATCTACGCCGTGACGCTCCTGATCGCGACGGCGGTCACGCTGAACTACCTGCGGCCGCTCCCCGCGTCGGCGCGCGACCGCGGTGGGCAGGTCATCGAGCTGGAGGACTCGCCACCGCGGCTGGAGGCGACAGGAGCGCACGGCATCGCGCGGGGCGGGTCCGAGGTGGGCGCGCTGGTCCGCGACCGAACGTTCCTGGCGGTCCTGGGCGTCCACGCTGTCGTCAGCTGGGGCAGTCAGGGTGTGCGGTTCGTGGGAGTCCCGCTGTTCGGAGAGGAGGTCCTCGGCGCAACACCGGGACAGGTCGGTCTTGCGCTGGCGACCGCCAGCGTCGCGCACGGGCTGCTGCTGTGGCCCGCCAGCCACGTCACCGACCGGCACGGCCGGCTGCTGCCCGTCCGGGTCGGGACGGCGGTCTTCGCGCTGGCACTGGCCGGTCTCGCGGCGACATCGACGGTGCCGATGCTGTTCGTGTGGATGGCGGTGCAGGGTGTGGCCACCGGGACGACCTCCACGGTCCCCGCCGCGATGGTCGGGGACCTGGCGCCTGCCGGTGCGGAGGGCCGTGCGGTCGGTGCGATGAACGTTGCGCGCGACGTCGGGGCGATCGCAGGGCCGTTGGCCACCGGTGTGGTCGCCGACGTGTTCGGCTTCCCGGCCGCGTTCGGGCTGGCCGCGATCCTCCTGGGCGCCGGCTTCGCCGCGACCTTCGCCATGCGCGAGACGCTGCCACCGTCGCGGTGAGCGACCCGGCGGCCACCGTCAGCGCTACGCTCGGCCGGATGTTCAGTCCCGTCGACCTCGCCTACCGCCTGTACGAGCGGCGTCTGGCCCGTGAGATCGCGGCCGCGCCGCTACCGGGCCACGTGGGGGTCATCCTCGATGGCAACCGCCGCTTCGCCCGTCAACGCGGCATGGACGATCCGACGTTGGGCCACCTCGCCGGGGCGCGGAAGATCGACGAGTTCCTCGACTGGTGCTGGGAGCTCGGCGTGCCCTACGTGACGCTGTGGTTGTTGTCGACCGACAACCTCGAACGTGACGCGGCTGAGGTCAACGGGCTACTCCGCATCATCGAAGAGACCGTCCAGCGCATCGCCCACCACCCCAAGGCCCGTGAGCGACGCCTGAAGGTCTCAGCGCTCGGCGCTCTGGATCTCCTGCCGCACGAGACTCGCCGGGTGCTGAAGGAGGCCGAGGAGGCCACCGTCGACCACGACCGGTGCTTCCTGCAGGTCGCGGTCGGTTACGGCGGACGTCAGGAGATCATCGACGCCCTGCGTAGCTTGCTGTGGGCCAAGGCACAGCAAGGAGCGACCCTGGAAGACGTCGCCGAGACGCTGGAACCCGAGGACATCGGGGATCACCTGTACTCCAACGACTTCCCCGACCCCGACCTGATCATCCGCACGTCGGGGGAGCTGCGCCTGTCGGGCTTCCTGCTGTGGCAGAGCACCCACAGCGAGTTCTACTTCTGCGACCCGTACTGGCCCGATTTTCGCCGCATCGACTTCCTCCGTGCCCTGCGCGAGTACCAGCAGCGCCAGCGTCGCTTCGGCCGCTGACACGGCACTTGCACAGGTTGCACCTCACGGCTCGGGTCGGTGCCAGCCACCGTCACGAGCGATCAGGTCGTCTGCCTGGGATGGTCCCCAGCTGCCCGGCCGATACGAGAACAGCTCACCGGGATGTTGCAGGACCGGCCCGACGATCTTCCAGGCCTCCTCCACCTCGTCGGCGCTGGCGAACAGCGTGTGATCGCCGTCCATGGCGTCGGACACCAGCCGGGCGTAGGCAGCTTCGTGGCGACCTTCCCGGCGCTCGTCGTAGGCGTAGACGAGGTCGACCGAGCGGCTGACCAGAGCGTCGCCGGGCTCTTTGATCTGGACCGACAGCGACACCCGCTCGCCCGGCGCGAGACGAAAGATCAGGTGGTTGGGGTGGGGCGACGGCGCGTCCTCACCCTTGAACAGCGACAGCGGCGGGCGGCGGAACTCCACCAGCACCTCCGTCACCGTCGCCGTCAGGCGCTTCCCGGCGCGGATGTAGAACGGCACGCCGGCCCACCGCCACGAGTCCACACAGGCGCGTAGCGCAACGAACGTCTCGACGTCGGAGGACGGATCCACCCCTTCCTCACGACGGTAGCCGCGGTACTGGCCCCGGATGACGTCATGGGGCTCGAGCCGCCGCATCGAGCGCAGAACCTTCGACTTCTCCTCGTGCAGCGCGCGGGCGCCCGCGTCGACCGGGGGCTCCATCGTGACCAACGTCAGGATCTGCAGCAGGTGGTTTTGCACCACGTCGCGGAGCGCGCCGACCTCCTCGTAGAAGCCACCACGGCCCTCGACCCCGATGTCCTCCGCCATCGTGATCTGCACGCTGTCGATGTAGTGGCCGTTCCACACCGGCTCCAGGAAGGTGTTGGACAGTCGGAACACCAGCAGGTCCAGCGTCTCCGCCTTGCCCAGGAAGTGGTCGATGCGGAACACCGCTTCCTCCGAGAAGGCATCCAGCACGCAGCGGTTGAGGTGCTGGGCGGAGTCCAGATCCCGGCCGAAGGGCTTCTCCACCACCAACCGCCCATCCTGGCTCAAGCCCGCGTCCGACAGTCCTGCGACCACCGTCTCGAACAGCGTCGGGGGCACCGCCAGGTACATCAGCGGCCGGGCGGCGTCGCCGACTGTCTCAGCCAGTGCCCTGTACGTCGCCTCGTCGCGGTAGTCGCCGCGGACGTAGTGCAGCCCACTCGCCAGCTTGGCGAAGACCTCCTCGTCGACATCGACGTCACCGAACCGCTCGATGCCGTCGCGGGCGTGGGCGCGTAACCGCTCGTGGTCCCAGTCGCTGCGCGCGACACCCACCACGGGGATGCCATCGAGACGGCCGGCGGCAACGAGTTCGTACAGTGCCGGAAACAGCTTCCGGCGCGCCAGGTCGCCGGTGACACCGAACAGCACCACAGCCTGGCTGGTCGTCGTCACGACGGGATCTCGTGCCCGCCGAACCGGGCGCGCAGGATCGCGACCGCGCGCATGGCGGGTGATGACTCCTGGCGCGACGCGAACCGTGCGAACAGCGCAGAGGCGATCGCCGGGGCCGGGATCGCCAGCTCGATGGCGTCCTGGACCGCCCAGCGGCCTTCGCCGGGGTCCTCGGCGTCACCCGTGACGCGGTCGAGCTCGGGATCGTCGGACAGCGCGTCAGCAAGCAGCTCCAGCAGCCACGAACGGATCACGCTGCCGTGGCGCCACACCTGGAACGTGGCCGCGAGGTCGATCTCCATGTCGGATGCGCGCAGGATCTCGTACCCCTCGGCGTAGGCCTGCATCATGCCGTACTCGATCCCGTTGTTGACCATCTTGGTGAAGTGGCCCGCACCCGCCGGGCCGACGTGGCTGTAGCCGCCGTCGGCCGCGAGCGCGCGCAGCAGCGGCTGCAGGTCTTGCACGTCGGCGGTGCGACCACCCACCATCAGGCAGTAGCCGTCCTCGAGCCCCCACACGCCACCGCTGACGCCCACGTCGACGAAACCGATCCCGCGTTCGCCCAGCACGTCGCAGTGGGCCAGCGAGTGACGCCAGTTGCTGTTCCCAGCATCGACGACCAGGTCGCCGTCGTCGACCACACCCACCGCCGCGCCTCGCCGTCGAGCGCGGCCACCAGCGCCTCGAGCGAGCCCACCTCGCTGACGTTCGGATCGTGGTCGTAGCCGACCGCCGCGTGGCCGTGGCGGCGGAGACGCTCGGCCATGTTCCCGCCCATGCGGCCCAGCCCGACCATCCCTGCCCTCACGTGAGCGGCTCTTTGAGCGACCGTGGGTGATCACCGCCCGCGGTGGGCGCGCCCGCGCGGCCCCGCCACGCCAGCAGCCGCGACGACCAGGCGAGGATCAGGTCCGCAGATCGATCGTCCGCTGTTCACTGAGCAGCTCCCGGACGCGGCGCACCCCACGTAGGGTCAGCGTACGGACCGTCGACACCCCGCAACCGAGGAGCGCGGCGACCTGGCGGTCGGTCAGTCCCTGACCGAAGCGCAACCGCAACGTGACCCGCTGGCGGGCGGGGAGGCGGCGCAGCAGCTGCTGGACGGTGTCGGTGTTGAACGGCACGGCGAACGGGCTGGTGACATCCATGGCCTCGCGGCGTCGACGCCGGGTGTGCGCCGACGTGGCGAGCGCCATCCAACGCCGCGGCCGGCTCAGCGTCATCCGCCGTTCGGCCAGGGTCTTCGCCGCGCGTCAGTTCATCTTGGCACGGGCGCGCAGTGCCAGGCGCGAGAGCTCATCCGCGTCGACGCTGTCGCCAACCTCCGCCACGAACGCCTCGACCGTCTCGGCCGCCGAGCGGTAACGGCCGAGCTGGACCAGCAGCTGACCCGCGACACGGGCGTCCTCGACACCGGTGTCGGGCAGGAGCCGCTTGAGCTCGACCGTCCACAGGGCGTCCTCGGTGTCGCCCTGCGCCAGGAAGTCCCGGGTGAGGTTGTTGAGCAGACGGCGTACAACCTGCACCGGCGGTGCGGGGCTCAACATCCCGCGGTGTAGGCGGGACATGCCTCCGGTTGCCTGCTGGATACGTTGATCGATCTCGTGCTCGGTCACCACCGCCCCGCCATGGAACGGATCGATCACCACGGCCTCCTCGGCGTCAGGTACCGGGCCGACCCCGACCAGGAAGTGGCCGGGGGTGGCGATCCCGTGGGCTCGGATTCCCACTCGGGAACCGACCGCCATGTAGAGGATCGCCAGCGTGATCGGCAACCCGCGCCGCCGGTCGAGCACACGGGTGAGCAGGGCGTTCTGCGGATCGTGGTACGACTCGTGGTCGCCAACGAAGCCCAGCGTCTCCCCCAGGTAGGTGCCCAGTGCCTTGGCGTCCCGGCGCGGCCCCGAGGGCTCGAACCCCGACGTGCGTAGCCGGTCGGCCAGCGCATCGACCCGCAGCAGCTCGCCGTCCACATCGAGGTCCGGCTCGACCTCCACGCAGCACAGCAGCGCCGCCTCAGCCACATCGCAGTCGCGGTCGCGCACGATCCGCGCCAAGCGGCGTCGGGCGGGCGTGGAGCCAGGCAGGTTCAACACGACCACAGGCTATCCGCGAAGTAGCCTCCAGCCGGCCGCGCCACGCTGGCGCTGACCCGGGCGACCGCCGGCGATGGACAGGAGCTGGGAGTGGCCGACCCGCCGCCGTTGCTGTTGACAGACCATGCGCTCGATGACGGGCAGGTCATCCGGATCGTGCGCATGCACCGCCCCGCCGCGCGGAACGCCATGGACACCGCCATGCTCGAGGCGCTGGTCGACGCGCTCGACCAAGCCGGGACCGACGACCGTGTCCGTGGGATCTTGCTGGCCGGCGACAGCGACGTGTTCAGCGCCGGGGCCGACGTCCACGAGGAGCTGACGGACGGTGGCGCGCGTCGCACGGAGCTGTTCACGCTCTTCTACGAGCTGCTGTCGCTGCACCCCAAGCCCACCGCCGCGGCGGTGCGCGGCCCCGCGGTCGGTGGCGGCGCCGAGGCCGCCGCGGCGTGCGACATCCGCTGCGCCACGCCGTCCGCCCGTTTCCGGTTCCCCGGGGCCCTCTACGGCATCCCGGTCGGGGCGGCCCGCACGCTGGGCCAGGTCGGTCTGGGTGTCGCCAAGGACTGGGTGCTGTCAAGCCGGGACGTCTGTGCTGACGAGGCGGCCGCGGCCGGGTTCGTGCAACGGCTGGTCGCTGACGACCAGGCCGAGGACACAGCGCTGGCCTGGCTCGCCACCGTGGCGTCACGCGACCGTGCAACGGTCGCACGTCTGAAGCAGGTCCTCAACGCCTTCGCGGGCGTCCCCGACCGGGTCGCATGGGAGAACGATGCGCTGCGGTCGCACGTCGAGGAAGGCGGTGTCCCACCAGGGCCGGGTGCGTTCGGCATCTCGGACACCGCGCAGCGGGCGTGACCAGCCGCGGGCTGGTTACAGTCGACCGAGACGGCCGCGAACAGGGAGCGCCGCGATGGTCCCCAGGGAGAGTCCAGACCGCAACCTCGCGCTCGAGCTCGTCCGCGTGACCGAGGCGGCTGCGCTCGCGGCCGCCAGATGGCAGGGACGCGGCGACAAGGAGTCGGGTGACCAGGCGGCGGTGGATGCCATGCGGATGATGCTGTCGACCGTCGACATGGACGGGATCGTGGTGATCGGCGAGGGAGAGAAGGACGAGGCGCCGATGCTGTACAACGGCGAGCGCATCGGGACCGGCCATGCCCCACCGGTCGACATCGCCGTCGACCCCGTCGAGGGGACGACCCTGCTGGCCGAGGGCCGCCCCGGCGCGATCGCGGTGATGGCCATGGCGCCGCGGGGCACCATGTTCGATCCCGGGCCGTGCGTGTACATGGAGAAGCTTGTCGTGGACCGCGAGACGGCCGGCGTGGTCGACCTCGATGCGCCGATCGCTGAGAACCTGCAGGCGATCGCGAAGGCCAAAGGCAAGGAGGTCCGCGACGTCACGGTCGTCATGCTCGACCGCGATCGCCACGCCGACCTGGTGCGCGGTATCCGCGAGGCTGGTGCGCGTCTGCAGCTGATCACCCACGGTGACGTCGCCGCCGCCCTGCGCGCCGTCTGGGAGGAACGCCCCGACGTCGACCTGCTGATCGGGATCGGGGGGACCCCCGAAGGCGTCATCGCCGCCTGCGCCGTCAAGTGCCTCGACGGGCAGATGCTGGGCCGGCTGTGGCCCCGCTCCGACGAGGAGCGCGTGGCCGCACAGGACGAGGGCTACGACCTGGATGCGATCCTCACCGCCGACGACCTGGTCCGCAGCGACGACGTCTTCTTCGTCTGCACCGGGATCACCGGTGGTGGCCTGGTCGAGGGCGTGCACTTCGACCGCCGCGGCGCCGCGACCGAATCGGTGGTGATGCGGTCCAAGAGCGGCACGATCCGCTTCGTCCGCGCCAGCCACCGGCTCGGGAAGCTCCGGGAGTACGCGGCGATCGACTACTGAGCCGACCGGTTCCGGCGGTCCACCATCGCCCGTGTTGACCGAGCCGGCCCGTACCGTCCTGGCCTGGGCCGCCCTCGGCGTCGCGTTCGGCATCGCCGGTGCCGTGGCCGTCGCGGTCGTCCTCGCCACCCGCCCACCCGCGGCGCGGAGCGTCGGCGCCGACCAGGTGCTCCTGATCCTCCCGGTACCGGTCGGGTTCGTCAGTGGCCTGGCCGCCGGCACGGTCGTCGCCGCGGAGCGCGGCGCCACCGCGATCACCGTGGCAGCTGCCGTGACCGCACTGGTTGGTGCGGCCTACCCGCCGCTGGCGCCCGCGCCCGTGACGCTCGGGACGGCGGCCAGCCGGCTCGTCGGCGCGGGCTGGCGGCGTGGCGTCGCCGTCGCCACCGTCGGGATGTCGGCCGGGGTCGGCCTGGTCGGGGTCCCGGCGCAGGCGGTGCTGGGCGCCAGGGGGGGTCCGCCAGCGGTGGCCCTGGTCGGCGGAGCGCTCGTGGGCCTGTTGGGCGCGGCGGTCGCGCTGCCCGGGGAGACGCGCATGACACAGCGCCGGTGACGAAAGGCGGCGGACCATCTCGACCGACCGCGAGGCAGCGTTCACTTTGCGTTCACCTTGGCGTTGGGGCGTGGACACCTGTCCCCCGTACGGTTCGCACGCCTGACGGTGCGCGGACGGAGGACACACGGTGACCACCTGGCGTTGGATGACGGTCGTCACCGCTGTCGCGGTGGTCGCGACCGGGTGTGGCAGCGCCCGGCAACCCGACGCCGGTGCACCGGACGCGACCAGCCCGACCGCGGGGAGCAGGCTGACGGGCAGGATCGAGGTCGACGGTTCCTCGACCGTCTTCCCGGTCACCCAGCTGGCCGCCGAACGTTTCAAGGCGATGCATCCCCAGGTGGACATCGCGGTCGGCTTCTCGGGGACCGGTGGCGGTTTCAAGAAGCTGTGCGCCGGCGACATCCACATCGCCGATGCCTCGCGCCCGATCAAGGACGATGAGCGGGAGGTCTGCGAACGGGGCGGGATCTCCTACATCGAGATGCGGGTCGGACTGGACGGCATCACCAACATCGTCGACGCCGACAACGAGTTCGTCAGCTGCCTGACCACCGATCAGCTCGAGGCCATCTGGGTGCAGGGCTCGTCGGTCACCCGGTGGCGCCAGGTCGCCCCGTCCTTCCCGGACACCGGACTGCAGCTGTTCGGGCCGGGCCCGGACTCGGGGACCTACGACTTCTTCATCGAGGAGATCATCGGCGATCCCGACGAGGGTGCCCGGCCACGCACCGACTACAGCGCCTCCGAGGACGACAACGTCATCGTGCAGGGGGTCGCCGGCACACCGGGGGCGCTGGGCTACGTCGGGTTCGCGTACTACGCCGAGAACCGCGCCCGTCTCAAGGGGCTCGCGGTCGACGCCGGGGACGGCTGCGTCGAGCCGACCGAGGAGACGATCGAGGACGGCCAGTACCACCTGTCCCGTCCGCTGTTCGTCTACGTCGCCGAGCGCGCCTTGGAGATGCCCCACGTGCACGAGTTCCTGCGCTACTACGTGCAGCGCAGCGGCGAGCTGGCCTCCGCGGCCGGGTACGTCCCGCTGTCGGAGCAGGCACAGCAGGACGCGCTCGACACGCTCCAGCAAGCGTCGTCATGACCGGCTGTGGCACGCCGTCATGGCGGCGGGTGCGTCGGCTTGGACCCTGAGCCAGACCATGCCCGTCGACACCAACGTCCTACTGGCCAGGGCCCGCCGCCCGGGGGAGCGGGCCATCGAGGCGCTGCTGCTCGCGGCCGCCGCTCTGACCATCGCGATCACCGCCGGGATCGTGCTGGCACTGCTGAGCGAAACGGTCGAGTTCTTCCGGCTGGTCCCGGTCGGCGAGTTCCTCGCCCCCGGGACCTGGGACGCGCTGTTCTGCGAGTCCGTCGGTCAGGGCTGCTCCTACTCGATCTGGCCGTTGCTGGCTGGGACGCTGTGGGTCACCGCCATCGCCATGGCGGTGGCGGTCCCCACCGGCCTGGCGGCCGCCGTGTACCTGTCGGAGTACGCCGGCCCGCGCGTCCTCGGCGTGGTCAGACCGACGCTCGAGGTGCTGGCCGGGATACCGACCGTGGTGTACGGCTACTTCGCCCTGACCTTCATCACCCCGAACGTCATCGAGCCGCTGTTCGGGCAGGTCGGGACCTTCAACGTCCTGGCGGGCGGACTGGTGGTTGGGATCCTGGTCCTGCCACTGGTCTCGTCGATCTCCCAGGATGCGCTGTCGTCGGTGCCGCTGGCGCTGCGCGCCGGTGGGCTGGCGCTCGGGGCGCGCAAGGCCCGGGTCACCGTCCGGATCGTCGTCCCGGCCGCTCTCTCGGGCATCATCGCCTCGGCGATCCTGGCCGCCTCGCGGGCGATCGGCGAGACCATGGCGGTGACCCTTGCTGCGGGCAAGACCCCCAACCTCAGCGCCAACCCCTTGGAGCCGATGCAGACAATGACCGCCTACATCGTGCAGGTCAGCCTCGGTGAGACGCCGCAGACCGACGTACGCTTCAACACGCTGTTCGCGGTCGGCATGACCCTGTTCGTGATCACCTTCGGGCTCAACATGGTCAGCGCCGCCCTCGTCCGCAGGTTCAAGGAGGAGTACTGATGGCGTCGGTCGAGGCGCTGGTCGGTGGGCGCCGCCGCCGCGGTGTGCAACTCAAGGACGGGGCCTTCGAGGCGTTGCTGATCGTTGCCACACTGGTGGGGATTGCGACGCTGTTCGTCCTCATCGCCGCTGTCCTGCAGCAGGGCCTGCCCTGGCTCGACACCGCCACGGTCTTCAACCAGCCGAGCGCCGACCCTGATCGGGCGGGCGTGTGGGGGCCGTTGGTCGGGTCGCTTTGGATCATGGGGATCACGGCCGGGGTGGCGTTCCCCGTCGGCGTCGGCGCTGCGATCTACCTGACCGAGTACGCGCCCGACACGCGCTTCTGGCGGCTCGTGCGGGTCAACGTCGCGAACCTCGCCGCGGTCCCGTCGATCGTGTACGGCATCCTGGGTCTGGCGTTCTTCGTGCGCCTCGCTGCCCTCGGCCGGTCGGTTGCCGCCGGCGGGCTGACCATGGCGATCCTGGTCCTGCCGATCGTCATCATCGCCAGCCGTGAGGCGATGCTGGCCGTCCCCAGCGAGCTGCGGCACGGGGCGCTCGGCCTGGGCGCGACGCGCTGGCGGACGACCTCCCGCGTGGTGCTCCCCGCGGCGATGCCCGGGATCCTCACCGGCACCATCCTGTCGCTGTCACGTGCGATCGGCGAGACCGCTCCGCTGATCCTCGCAGGGGCCGTCGCGTACGTCACCTCGACCCCCACGTCGCTGTCGAGCTCGTTCACGGTCCTGCCGCTGCAGGTGTTCGACTGGGCATCGCGGCCCCAGCCGGCCTTCCGGAGCGGGCTCGCGGGAGCGGCGATCGTCATCCTGCTCACCGTGTTGCTCACGATGAACGCCGGGGCGATCCTGCTGCGCAACCGACTGCAGGACCGAGGCTGACCGTGGCCCCACAACCGCCTGCAGGTGCCACGACCGGCGACACCAGACCCACGCTCGTTCGAACCGCCTCGGACGTCGCCGACGTCCACGCCGCACCCGCCCGGAACGTCTCGGACCAGGCCATCTTCGAGGTCGAGGGGCTCAACGTGCACTACGGCGACTTCCACGCGGTCCGCGACATCACGATGCAGATCCCCCGTCGGAACGTCACCGCGTTGATCGGGCCGTCGGGATGCGGAAAGTCCACCGTCCTGCGCAGCTTCAACCGGATGAACGACCTGATCCCCGGTGCGCGGGTCACCGGGTCCGTGCGGCTCGGCGGTCAAGACGTCTACGCGCCCAGGGTCGATCCCGTCGCGCTGCGCCGGCTGGTGGGCATGGTCTTCCAGAAGCCCAACCCCTTCCCCAAGTCGGTGTACGACAACGTGGCGTTCGGCCCGCGGGCGGTGGGGATGACCGACGACCTCGACACACGCGTCGAGCGGGCGCTGCGCGACGCGGCTCTGTGGGACGAGGTCAAGGACAAGTTGAACCACATCGGCACGGGACTGTCGGGCGGCCAGCAGCAGCGGCTGTGCATCGCCCGTGCGATCGCGGTGGAGCCACAGGTCATCCTGATGGACGAGCCGTGCTCGTCGCTCGACCCGATCGCGACGCTCAAGATCGAGGACCTGATCCGCGATCTGACGACCGACTACTCGATCGTGATCGTGACCCACAACATGCAGCAGGCCGCCCGGGTCTCGGATCACACGGCGTTCTTCACGATCGCCGAAGGGACGCGCACCGGGGAGTTGGTGGAGTTCTCCACGACCGACAAGCTGTTCACCAACGCCGACGACGAGCGCACCGAGGCCTACATCACCGGCCGTTTCGGCTAGGACCGGGTCACTACCGCTTCGCTACTTGAGTGACCTAGGACCGGGTCACTACCGCTTCGCTACTTGAGTGACCTAGGACCGGGTCACTACCGCTTCGCTACTTGAGTGACCTAGGACCGGGTCACTACCGCTTCGCTACTTGAGTGACCTAGCCGACGTCGCTGGGCGGTCCGACACGCCTGCCTCAGCCGTGTCCGGCGGGGCGTTGCTGGACAGCTCCACGGTCTCGCCGGTCACCGCGAAGATGGTCGCCTCCCCGATGTCGACCGCGTGGTCGCTCCAGCGCTCCAGCTGGCGGGCCACGAGGATCATCCGCGTCGCCCACTCCAGGTAGGACTCGTCGCGTGAGGCGAGGCGCACCAGGCGGTGGAACATCCCGATGTTCAGCCGGTTCACGGCGGCGTCCGCGGCGGGCAGACCATAGGCCGCTTCGAGGTTGCGGTGTGTGAACGCCGCCAGGGCCCGTCGTGCCACGTCGATCGCGATGGTGCGCATCTCACGGAGCTGGTCGACGAGCTCCGGCTCGCCGGGGAACGCGGCGGACAGCTTGCCCATCTTGGCGATGTTGACCGCGTAGTCACCCATGCGCTCGAGGTGGATGTCGATGTGCAGCATCGCCGACAGCAGGCGCAGGTCACTGGCGACCGGCGCCTGCAACGCCATGGTCCGCACCAGCCGCTGCTGGACGTCGGCGTAGACGGCGTCGACGTCGTTGTCCATCCTGATCACGGTGTCTGCCAGCTCGACATCGTGGCGAGACACCGACTCGACGCTGCGGTCGAGCATCTCGATCACGGTCTCGCCCACCGAGAGCAGCTCATCGATGAGCCGGTCCATCTCGGCGTGGAAGTCGTTGCGCACGCCGTCTCCTTGGTCTCGCCCCCATCGTACGCAGAGTCGGTCGGTACGCTGAACGCCATGCCGACGATCCTCTTGGTGGAGGACGAGGCCGCGATCGCCGAAGGGCTCACAGCGTCCCTGGAGGCCGACGGTTTCCGTCCGGTGTGGGTCAGCAGCGGGGACGCAGCGATCAGTGCCTGGGAGCGGGAGCGGCCGGATCTCGTCCTCCTCGACCTGATGCTCCCCGGCACATCGGGCACGGAGGTGTGTCGGCGGCTGCGCGCCCGTAGCAACGTGCCGATCATCATGGTGACCGCCCGCGGCGCTGAGGTCGACCGCGTCGTCGGGCTCGAGCTCGGGGCGGACGACTACGTGACGAAGCCGTTCTCGACGCGTGAGCTGATCGCCCGGATCCGCGCCGTCCTGCGCCGTGACGTCCGCACCAACGCCCCCGGGTCCGATGAGGTGGTCGAGGCCGCCGGCGTGCGGGTCGACCCTGCTCGCCGGGAGGTGACGGTCAGCGGGCGCGTCCTTCAGCTGCCGCCCAAGGAGTTCGACCTCCTCGAGGTGCTCGTGCGCAACGCCGGCCTGGTGCGCACCCGCACGCAACTCGTCGACGAGGTGTGGGGGAACGACTACGTGGGTGACACCCGCACCCTCGACGTGCACATCGCACGCCTGCGGCGCCGGATCGAGCAGGACCCGCACCACCCGACCCGGATCCGGACGGTCCGAGGTGTCGGGTACCGGTTCGCCGACCGTTGATCCGAGGCTCTTGGGGCGCGGCTGCGCCGTTACGCTCGGCGTGTGACGCGGACGGCAGTACTGATCATCCCCGCGGCGACGCTGGTGGCTGCGATCCTCGCCCGCGGACCGACCGCCGCCGCCGTGATCGTCGGCCTCGCGGTCGGTGCGGTGGCCGCCTCGGTGGCGTGGACGCTGCAGCGCCGCCGGCTGACCGCCCTCGCCGACGAGATCAACCGGTGGATGGCGCTCGAGGAGCACCAGCCGGTGCGGGTCCCCACCGGCGCGGTCTGGCAGCCGCTGGCGGTGGCCCTCAACGTCCTCGGCGCGTCCTACGACCGGCGAGGACGCCGACTGCGTCGTGCCCGCCAGCGACGCGTCCAGCTGGTCGACGCGCTCCCGGACCCAGCGCTCCTCGTCGACGAGGACGGGTACGTCCTCAACGCCAACCAGGCAGCACGGCGGCGCTTCGGGATCCCCGAGGCCAGCTCGCTCACCGCCGCGCAGGCGCTGGCGAGCGCGCACGTCGCGCGCGCGGCCGACGAAGCGCGCGACATCGGCGACAGGGTCGACGTCGATATCGAGTTGGGCGGATCCGAGGTGTCCGTCGCGGCCGTCCCGGTCGGGGACGAGGTGCTGCTGCTGCTCTCCGACCGTGGTGAGCGCCGTCGCGTCGAGGCGGTCCGCCGCGACTTCGTCGTCAACGCCAGCCACGAGCTCAAGACACCGGTCGCGGGGATCCAGGCCCTGGCCGACGCGCTGGACGTCACGGTCGGGCGAGATCCGGACCGGGCCGGTGAACTGGTGCGTCGGCTGGGAGACGAGACCGATCGCCTGGCGAAGCTGGTCCACGACCTGCTGGACCTACGGCGCCTCGAAGAGGACAGTGACACGCCCGGGCGCGCCCCGGTGGATCTGGCGGCGCTCGTCCGCCGCGAGGGCGACCGGCTGCGGCCGGTCGCCGGCGAGCGCGACGTCGCGGTCACCATGGACCTACCCGACCGTGCTGTCGTGACCGGCGACGAGGACGACCTGCGCCTGATCGTCGCCAACCTGCTCGACAACGCCGTCGGGTACAACCGGCCCGGCGGCGACGTGCACGTGAGACTGGAACGCAGTGACGGCGCCTGGGCGCTGCACGTGCGCGACAGCGGCATCGGGGTGGCGCGTCACGACCTGGACCGGATCTTCGAGCGGTTCTACCGGGTCGACGTCGCACGGTCGCGGGCGACCGGCGGGACCGGGCTGGGCCTGTCGATCGTCCGCCACGCCGTCGAACGCCACGGCGGCTCGCTGCACGTCGACAGCGTCCTCGGTGAGGGCAGCGAGTTCACCGTCGTCCTCCCCACGTGAAGGGTCGGGCCAGGATCCGGCGACCGGGTAGCCGAGCGGCTGGGCGAGCCGCGTTTGCGTGTGACGCTGCCGGCGCAGGTCGCTGGTCGCGGCTCGCCGGTAGGCTCCGCGGCCGTGGGCGGGCTCGGGCGCGATTCACGGAAGGCGCAACGGGCGCCGGTCATCCTCGACCGGCTCGCTGAGGCCTACCCGGACGCGCGGATCGCGCTGCGGTTCTCCGATCCGTGGCAGCTGCTGGTCGCCACGATCCTGTCGGCGCAATGCACCGACGAGAAGGTGAACGAGGTCACCGCGACGTTCTTCCCGCTGTACCCCGGTCCGGAGGCGGTTGCGGGAGCCGACCTCGACGACCTCGAGGGGCATCTGCGCCCGACCGGGTTCTTCCGCCAGAAGGCGCGCAACATCCGGGCGGCGGCGCGGCAGCTGCTGGACGAACACGGCGGTGACGTGCCCGACACGATGGACGCCCTGACCGACCTGGCCGGGGTGGCCCGCAAGACCGCGAACGTGGTCCTGTCGAACGCGTTCGGGGAGCACGCCGGGATCGCGGTCGACACCCACGTGCGGCGCATCTCCCGGCGGCTGGCCCTGACCCGCCACGACGACCCGGTGCGGATCGAACGCGACCTGGTCGCGCTCTTCCCGCAGGAGCGTTGGCTCGAGGTCTCCGACCTGTTCATCGCGCACGGCCGGCGGACCTGCGAGGCGCGAAGACCCCGCTGCGACGCGTGTGCGGTGGAGGATCTGTGCCCGTCGAGCCAGGTCGCGGGGCGCCGTGACCGCCACAAGGCCAGCTGACCGCGGCGGCCGGCTCAGCGCGGTCGAGACGCTCGCCGCTCGTAGGCGGTGAGCGCGAGGGCCGCCATCAACACGACCGCCGCCACGACCGCCTGACGGGTGTGCAGCGGCGGTTCCAGGGTGACCGCCTGGGCCACGATGGTGGCGCGGTTGGCGCGGAGCGTGAGGCCACCTCCGTCGGCGTTGTCCGCCCGGTGGATGTGGCCCTCGACGCGGACGACGTCGCCCCGCCGGCCCGGACGCCCTGGAGTGAGCTGTCCGACCTCGATCCGATCGGCGGGCAGCCACACGGCCAGCCCGGTGTTCGTCCCGCTCAGCTCGGCGTGGGCCGGGAGCGGTCCGGTCTCCAACGCGTAGGCGTCGTCGTTGAGCAGGACCCAGGCACCGCGGTCGCGTCGGAGCACGTCTCCGATGACCTCGCCGACGAAGACGACGGCAGGAGCGCCTCGCCCCGACGGCGAGAAGGTGTCGGGGCAGGCGATCACCTCTGAAGAGCGGGCCAGACCGACGGGTTCTGGGACCGGCCCGAAGCCTTCGAGCTGCGCGGGACGGTCGGCGAGCGTGCGCTGGCACGTGGCGACGGTCGGCTGACCGCCGCGCTGGCTCTGCGCCGCCGGCGCGACCGGCTCGAGCCGCCGCGACGGGGCCGTGGCACGCAGGTGGCTGAGCAACCCCACCACCAGCGCCACCACGACGGCGGCCAGGGCGAGTTGGGCGATCGAGCGACGGCTCACAGCGGGGCGGCGGGTCACGTCCGCCCCCGGACTGCGGCCAGCAGGGTCGCCAGCAGAGCGAACACGGCCATGAACTCCAACCGGCCGATCCACATCTGGACGATGTAGCTGACCTTCAACGGCGTGGCCAGGTCCGGTCCGGTGATCCCCACCGACAGCCCGACGTTCGCCGAGGCGGAGGTGGATTCGAACATCGCCTCGGTGAAGTCGAAGCCGTAGAACAGGCCGAGGATGCCACCGGCGATGTAGGTCAGCAGGTACAGGAGCAGGACGGTCACCGACGAGCGGACCTGGTCGTCGCGGAGGATGCGCCGGCGCTGCGAGTGGTAGGTCGCGACGACCAGGGCGGACTCGGGCAGGACGACGCGCCGGATGTCCTTCCACAGGCCCTTGGCGGTGATGCCGACGCGGATCGCCTTGATCCCTCCGGCCGTGGACGACGCCATCCCGCCCAGCGCCATCGCCCCGACGATCGCGGCCGGGGCAAGCAGCCCCCAGTCGGTGATGAACAGCCGCGGCGCGGTGACCGCAAAGCCGGTCCCGGTGTGTGCCGACAGGACCGTGAAGAAGCCCTTGCGGAACAGCGGGATCGCGTCGCCGTAGGTGCCGGCACGGCCGAGACCGATCATGGTCAGCACGGCCAGGACGAGCAGGGTCGCCGCGATCGTGCGGGTCTCGACGTTACGCAGCAGCTCCACGCGGTTGCCGCGCCACAGCTGGTAGTGCAGGCCGAACGACATCGTCCCCGCCACCATCAGGGCCACGATCACCCCCTCGACCGCCGCCGAGTGGTAGTACGCGATGCTGCTCGACTGGGGGGTGAAGCCGCCGGTGTCGAAGGCGGCCATGAACAGCTCCACCGACTGGATCAGCGCGCGGCCCGGCCCGAGGCCGGCCGCGACCAGGACGGCCAGCAGAGAGGCGGTCCCGATGGCCAGGTAGCCGAACGACACGCGCCAGATGAAGCGGGCGGTGCGGACGACGTTGGGCATGATCCGCTCGTCGCGTGCCTCGCCCAAGTACAGGGTGCCGGCCTGGCCGACCGCCCCGCCGAACAGGCTCAGCATCGCCAGGACCATCCCCTGTCCGCCGGCGAAGTGCATCAGATGGCGCCACAGGTTGACCGAGTACGCGAGGTGATCCAGGTCGTGCAGCACCGTCAGCCCGGACGTGGTCAGCCCCGACATCGCCTCGAACATCGCGTCGACGAAGCCGCTCACGTGGCCGGACAGGTACAGCGGGATCGCGGCGAAGACCGAGCCCACCAGCCACGACAGTGATGCGATCAGCATCCCGTGCGACCAGTCCAACGGTGCCCGCGTGTGCAGCCGGAGTTCGGTCACGCGCCCGGCGCCGATCGCCAGGGCCATGCTGATCAGGAACGCCGTGAACGCGTTCCACTCGCCGAGGCCCAGCGCCACCAGTGCCGGCAGCGCCTGGATCGCGCCCAGGATCGTGACGACCCTGCCGACGTAGAAGGCGACCAGGCGTGCATCGTCGCGATCCGGCCGGAGGAACACGCGGGCGCCTAGAAGACCAGCGACACCACGACGGCGATGGCGAACGCGATCACGCTGATCGCCGCCGCAGCCAACGCGACGAAGCCGATGCCGAGGACCGGCTCGGCGAGGGTGACGGAGCGTTCCCGGACCGGGTCGCGGACGGTCATCGCCGCGCGGTCCGGCCGACCAGCATCCGGCGCAGCTCATCCTCGAGCTCCGGGGTGGTGAGCGCGATCACCTCGTCGCCGGGGAGGATCTGGGTGGAGCCGCGCGGGATGATGGTCTGCTCCGACCCGGCGTCGCCGCGGAAGATCGCGACCAGGACCGCGTCGAGTGGCAGGTCGAGTTCCTGGACGGTCCGCGGCGGCGGTGCGTCGGCAGCGTCGTGGTCGGGGATCCTCACCTCCACCAGATCGACCTTGCCGGCCTTGAGCGTGTAGAGGTGGATCAGTTCCCCGACCGTGACCTCCTCCTCGAGCAGCCGCGAGATCAGTGTGGTGGACGACACCGCCTCGATTCCCATCAGCTCGAAGATCTCGACGTTCTTGGGTGAGTTGACCCGCGAGATCACCCTTCTCACGCCGAACTCGGCTCGGGCCAGCTGGCAGGCCACCAGGTTGTCATCGTCCTCACGGGTCGTGGCGACGAACACGTCGGCGCGGTCGACGCGGGCCTGCTCCAGGTAGCGCACATCGCAGGCGTCGCCCTCGATGACCAGCACCGGGTACTGGGCGACGAGCGACTCGCAGCGTCCCCGCTGGCGTTCGATGATGCTGACCTCGTGGCCGCGCTCGATCAGGTCGGCGGCGATGTACCGACCGACCTTCCCGCCACCGGCGATGACGACGAACATCACCGCCCACCGTGGACGTGGGCGCGGGGTCGTCGTTCGTCGACCACGAGGTGGCGGACACGGGGGTGGACCCCGCGGCGTGCTGCGGCGACCACCAGGTCACCGCGCTCGAGGCGGTCGGTGGGGCCGGGGATGAAGACGCGCTCGCCGCGCTGCACGGCGCTGACCCGCAGCTTCCCGCTGATCTCGAACCGGTCCACGGTCAACCCGTTGGCGGCATCCGCCAGGATCATCTCGACGACCTCCACGTCGGGGTCCTCGAACGCCAGGTGCTGGCGGAACGTGGCCTCGCGGAACTCGTTGAGGAACTGCTTGGCCAGCAGCCCGGTCGCGGACACGTACCGGACGCCGAGCTTGCGGTAGCTCGCCTCCCGTTCCGGGTTGAACAGGCGGGCAACCGCACGTCGCACGCCGTAGATGTGGACGCCGATCTCCACGGCCATCAGGTTGGCGTTGTCGAAGCGGGTCACCGCCAGCAGCCCGTCGGCGTGGCCGATCTCCGCTCGTTCCAGGGTGTCACGGTCGGTGACGCTGCCGACCAGGGTCTCGCCGTTGAACGTGGTGCCCAGCCGGTCGAACGCGGTTGCGTGCACGTCGATGACGATCACGTCCTCGCCCTCGCTGGACAGCCGGGTGGCGATCTCGGCGCCCAGCCGACCACAGCCTCCCACGATCACGTGCACGCGTTCCTCCGGCAACGACCGTCGGTGTATGGAACCACAGCCTCCCCGGCAGCACCGCCAGGACCTGCGGCGACCCCGGTACCCTTCGGCCAGATCGCCGCGACCAGCCAGGATCCCACGTGCCCGTCACGCCACACACCCTGTTGCTCGCTGCTCCCCGCGGGTTCTGCGCCGGGGTGGACCGTGCCGTGGTGATCGTCGAGAGGGCGCTCGAAGCCTACGGGCCGCCGGTGTACGTCCGTCATGAGATCGTGCACAACACCCACGTGGTCGAGTCGCTGCGCCGGCGGGGTGCGGTGTTCATCGAGGACGAAGGCGAGGCCCCCGACGGGGCGGTGATCGTCTTCAGCGCCCACGGCTCACCGGCTTCGGCCTACCAGCGATCCGGCGAGCGTCACCACACGCTGATCGATGCCACCTGCCCGCTGGTCACCAAGGTGCACGCCGAGGCACGCCGCTACGCCGACCACCACCACGACATCGTGCTGATCGGCCACCAGGGTCACCAGGAGGTGATCGGCACGATGGGTCAGGTCCCGGGCCGGGTCACGTTGATCGAGACGCCCGACGAGGTGGAAACCCTGCCCTTCCCCCGCGACGCGTCCGTGGCGTACATCACGCAGACGACGCTGTCGATGGACGACACCGCGGAGGTCGTCCGCCGCCTGAACGGGCGGTTCCCGCACCTCGTGCGTCCCAAGAGCGACGACATCTGCTACGCCACACAGAACCGCCAGGACGCGGTGAAAGCGCTGGCGGGGCGGTGTGACCTGGTGCTGGTCGTGGGATCCCAGACCTCGTCGAACTCGAAGCGGCTGGTCGAGGTGGCCCGCGACCGGGGCGTCGCGGCGGAGCTGATCGACGACCTCACCGAGATCGACGAGCGGTGGCTCGATCGTGTGGACGTCGTCGGACTGACCTCGGGCGCCAGTGCGCCGGAGGTCCTGGTCGAGCAGGTGGTCGACTGGTTCCGCGCCCGTGGGACCCGGACGGTGGACACCGTCCACCTGGTCGATGAGGACGTCGAGTTCCAGCTGCCGGCCGTCTTGGCCCGCAAGCTCGCCGAGGCCGGTTGAGCATCGGGTCGTGCGGCGCGCCTGGGAGCGACCGGGGTGCGTCACGTGCCGGTGTACGCCTCCCACAGCACATCCGCCAGGAGGTCGCGCTGCCACGGACGCAGCCCAGCCGCCTCGACCAGCTCGTCGGGCGACGCGGGGTCGCTCAGCGCTGCGGTCCAAAGCACCCGCCCCGGGCACAGGAATCCGGGGTCGACGCCGAGCTGGTCGGCGACGCGGGCGCGCGCCCGGCGCATCCGGTCGTGTGCCGCACGGTCGTCGTCGTCTGCCCGTCGCAGCCCCGATGGGCTGGGCTCGTCGGGGGATGAGGCGCCGCGGCGGACGGCGGCCAGGAGGCGGTGGCCGTGTTGCCGGATCTGGCGGCCGTCGAGCCCGCGTCGCTGCAGGACGTTCAGCGTCGCGGGGGGGTGGGCCGCGATCGCGATCAGCGTGTCGTCGCGGGCGATGCGTTGCGGCGCGAGGTCCTCCTCGCGCGCGATCGCTTCGCGCTCGTCCCAGACCGCCTTGAGGACCGCCCGGCCGTGCCCGTCGAGGCGGCCGAGCCCTCTCGTCCGACCCCAGGACCGGGCCTGGATGTGGACGTGTTCCACCGTGGCGGTGAGCTCCTGCTCGTACCAGCTCGTGCGGGCGAGGTCCTCCAGGTGCGTCGACAGGGCCTCCCACAGTCGCGGCAGGTGCACCACGTCGCCGGCTGCGTAGGCGAGCATGTCGTCCGTGAGCGGCCGCCGCGACCAGTCGGCCCGCTGGTAGTGCGCCTTGTCGCCGCTGAGCCGCACGTTCAGAACCTGCTCGAGGAGCGGTGCGAGCCCGGTCGGCAGGCCGAGCACGGCCGCTGCGATGGCCGTGTCGGCCAGTCGCGCCGGCGTACAGTGATCGACCAGCGCTGCGCCAGCGCTCGCCAGCGGCTCGACGTCGTTCTCGAGCGCGTGCAGAACCACCAGGCGCTCCCCCAGGAAGGACCCGAGCGGCTCGAGGTCGTCCAGTGCGAGCGGATCCAGGATGATGCAGCACCCGTCCACCCCGACCTGGACGAGGGCGGCTTCGCGGACGTAGCGGTGGCCGTCGGCCCGTTCCACGTCGATTCCCACTGTCGGGGCGTCGACCGCCGTGAGGGCTTGCATGACCTCGGCGGGTTCGTCGACCAGACGGACCTCCACGAGCAGGCAGGCTATCGGCGGTGTCAGGATGTGGTGTGGAGGAGGCTGGCGTGACCGACCGCCCCGACACCCTCGGGCTGCTGTGCGTGCACCCGCACCCCGACGACGAGTCGATCGCGTGTGGTGGGGTGCTGGCCCGGTACGCCGACGAGGGCCTGCGCGTGGGGGTGGTGACGTGTACCGGCGGGGAGGAGGGCGAGAACCTGTCGGGCATCGACCTCGGCGACGAGGACATGGCGGTTGTCCGCCGCCGTGAGCTCGCAGCAGCCATCGCCGTTCTGGGCGTGACCGACCACCGCACCCTGGGGTACCGCGACAGCGGCATGGCCGGCGCGACCAGCAACGAACATCCCGACAGCTTCCACCGGGCGGACCTGGACGAGGCGGCCGCCCGGCTGGCCGCCATCATCCGTGACTTCCGCCCCGCGGCGGTCGTCAGCGACGACGACCGCGGGACCTACGGCCACCCGGACCACCTCAAGGCCCACACCGTCACCGGCCGCGCGATCGAGCTCGCCGCCGACCCCGATGCTGCACTGCCGGCGATCCCGTGGGACGTCGCCAAGTGGTACGTGCACGTGCTGCCGCGCAGCCGGCTCCACGCGCTGCACCGGCGGTTGCTGGATGCCGGGATCGCGTCGCCGTTCGGGCGTGGTCCCGTGCCCGATGGCGAGGACATGCCGTTCGGGGTCGCCGACGAGCGGGTCACCACAGCCGTGGACGTGCGTCCCTGGCTGGGGAGGAAGCGTGCGGCCATGCGTGCTCACGGTTCCCAGATCGGGGCGGATTCGTTCTTCCTCAACCTGCCGGATGACGTCAGCCAGGACGTGTTCGGGATGGAGTACTTCGTCGTCGAGCGGGGGACGCCCGCGAGCGCGGACGTGGAGGACGATCTGTTCGCGGGGCTGCGTGGGGCGGATCGGTGAGCCGCCCGCAACGCCGCGCCGACCTGACCCCGCGCGCGTTCCGTGACGTGATGGCGCGGTTCGCGACCGGCGTCGCGGTCATGACCACCGTCGCCGACGGGGTCCCCCACGGCATGACCGCCAACGCCGTGTGTTCGGTGTCGCTTGACCCTCTGCTCGTGCTGGTGTGCGTGGAGCGGGGGTCCACCATGGCCCACGCGGTCGGTGACAGCCAGGTGTTCGCCCTGTCGGTCCTGCACGAGGACGACGAGGGTCTGGCGATGCACTTCGCTGATCCCTACCGGCCCCACGGGGACACCGAGTTCAACCGCATCGCCACCCGCAAGGAGGTGACGGGCTCGCCGGTGCTGGACGTGGCGATCGCGTTCGTCGACTGCCGGGTGTGGGCTGTGTACGACGGAGGCGACCACCTCGTCGTGGTCGGCGAGGTCGCCGCGCTCGGCCTCGCAGACGACGACGACCCGCTGCTGTTCTACCGTGGCGCCTACCGGGGGGTGCGACCGGAAGGGTCGGGATGATGGAGAGCCGCGAGGTGCAGCTCGACACCCGTGGGCAGCGCGTGACGGACGTCACCGACCAGGTCCGCAGCTTCGCCCGCGACGTGGGCGGCGATGGCCTGCTCCACGTCTTCCTCCCGCACGCCACAGCCGGGTTGGCGCTGATGGAGACCGGAAGCGGATCGGAGCGTGATCTCGAGGAGGCGCTCGAGCAGGAGCTGCTCCCGCGCGACGATCGCTACACGCACCGCCACGGCTCGGTCGGCCACGGCGCCGACCACCTGGTGCCCGTCCTGGTGTCGCCGACGCTGGTCCTCGCGGTGCAGGGTGGCGACGTGGTGCTGGGCACCTGGCAGAGCATCTGTGTGGTCGACACCAACCGCGACAACGACCGCCGCCGCTTGCGTCTGACGGTGTTGCGTTCCGCCTGACCGGTGACGGCCGAGCGACGCGTCTGTTCGAGCCGTGCCCGCTCCTGCGAGCGGCGGTGGATCGTGGCGCTCGTCGTGCTGACCGTGATGGCGCCCGCGTGCCGTCCGGGGACCGAGCCTCGGCCGGGCCAGACGCCGACCGACACGACCCCCTTCACACCGTCTCCCCCCGCACGCGGACTCACCGTCGGGATCGTGCTGGCGCCTCCGACCGAGCTGATCGCCTCGTTGCAGAGCGACATCGTGCGGTCGACCGCGGAACGGCTCCACGACGTCATCGACCACGACGTGCGGGCCGTCCGAGTGCTCGAACCGCCGCAGGAGGACTTTCGGGGCGACCAGCTCGCGTTCCTGGCGGACGAAGGCTTCACGCTGGTCTGCACGGTCGGCCAGGCAGGCGCCGACGACGTGGCGCGGCTGGCGCCCCAGTACCCGGCCACCCGGTTCTGTCTCCTCGACGGCCGGCTCGCCGACCCGCCTGCCAACGCCATGTCGGTGAGCTGGCGCGTCGAGGAGGGTGCCTTCCTGGCCGGGGCTGCCGGGGCGCTCGTCACATCGGTGGGTGCGACCGGGATCGTCAGCGCCGTCCCTCCCGGGTCGGCGGACCGCGTGCGCATCGGATTCGAGGCCGGCGCGCGGTTCATCCGCAGTGACATCCCGGTCGTGATGGCGCCGGCCACCGTCGACCAGGACGTCGCGATGTCCGTCGCCGTCCGCACGGCGCGGGAAGCAGCCACCGCGCAGTTCGACGCCGGCGTGCCCACGCCGTGCCTGATGCCGGTGGGCGGGACCGCCGTCGTCCGTGGGGTCGGCGAAGCCGCGGCCGCCTCCGACGGGCTGGTGCTCGGTTGGGCAGTCGACGTGACCCGTCTGCTGGACGAAGACACCGGTGTGGCCCACGTCCTGGGATCGGTGACGAAGCGGTTCGACACCGCCCTGGCGCTGGTCGTGGAAAGCGCCTTCGAGGGCGGCGATCGTGACATCCGGCTCGGGTTCGCCGAGGACGGGTTCGCGTTCGTCCCCGGTCCCAGCCCCAGCTACGGCCCGATCGCCGCTCAGCTGCGTGAGGTCGCCGACGCCATCGAAGAGCGCCGGGTCATCGTCCCTGGCCGCGAACAGCGGTGACGCCGACCGTGCCTCCCTTCGGACCGGCGCGCGTCCTCAAGCCCCACGACCCCCCGGCCTACGATGACCTCATCGGACGAGCGGAGGCCGCGGGTGCGTCGCGCGAAGATCATCGCGACCCTGGGGCCGGCCCTCGACGACCCTGCCCGGCTCCGGGCGGCCCTGTTCGCGGGGATCGACGTGGTCCGGTTGAACTTCTCCCACGGGACGCACGAGACGCACGCGGAGCGCTTGGAGCGGGTCCACAAGCTGGCCCCCGAGATCGGCCGCCCGATCGGCAGCCTCGGCGACCTGCAGGGTCCCAAGATCCGCCTCGGGGAGCTCCCCAGCGACGGGGTCGAGCTCGTCGACGGCGGCGACGTCGTCCTCATGGGGGGGAGCGAACGGCTCGACAGCTACCACGACGGCGCCGGGACGCCGCTCCTGCCGGTGGTGTACGAGGGGTTGAGTGGGGACGTCGAGCCCGGGGCGCTCGTGCTCATGGACGACGGTCTGCTGCGGCTGGTCGCGTCCCGGATCACCGACGGCGAGGTCCACTGCCGGGTCGTGGCCGGCGGCGTGGCCCGGTCGCGCAAGGGCGTCAACCTGCCCGGGGTGGCGGTGTCAGCCAAGAGCCTGACCGCCAAGGACCGCGAGGACCTGGCCGCCATGCTCGACATGGGGGTCGACTGGGTCGCGCTCTCGTTCGTTCGTCGACCGGAAGACATCAACGAGGTCCGCCAGTTCATCCGCGAGCGCGGAGGCGAGCAGCCGGTGGTGTCCAAGCTGGAGCGGCCGGAGATCCTCGACAACCTCCCCGCGATCGTCAAAGCCTCGGACGCCGTGATGGTGGCGCGCGGTGATATGGGGGTAGAGGTCGGTCCCGAGCGCGTCCCGGCCCTGCAGAAGGAGATCATCGCGATGGCCAACTCGACTGGCCGACCGGTGATCACCGCCACCGAGATGCTCGACTCGATGATCCGCAGCCCCCGACCAACGCGCGCTGAGGCGTCGGACGTGGCCAACGCCGTCTTCGACGGCACCGACGCGTTGATGCTGTCGGGCGAGACGGCGGCCGGGCGGTACCCGGTCGAGGCGGTGCGGACCATGGCCAGGATCATCGAGGTGGCCGAGAGCAGCCGCCACCTCGTGCACCCACCGGAGCCCGGTGCCGACGACATGGCGATCGATCGTGTGGTCGCACGGGCCGCGGTGCAAGCGGCCGAGGACGCCCGGGCCAAAGCCGTGGTCGTGTTCAGCCTGAGCGGCTCGTCGGTGCAGCTGGTGTCGAAGTTCCGTCCCAACGTCCCGATCGTGGGGTTGACCCCTCGCGAGGACACCGTCCGGCGGTTGACGCTGATGTGGGGGACCGCGGGTGAACTCGTCCCCGAAAAGGACCACACCCGTGACCTCATCGTGTCCGCCGAGGAGGTCTGCCTGGGATCCGGGTACGGCCAGCGCGGTGATGCGGTCGTCATCGTCTCGGGGATCCCTGGGGGCCACGGCGGGACGAACCGGATCCTGGTCCACCGTCTCGGCCACACCCCGGGTGACTGAACTGATGCCGGGACGGCATCTGAAGTTCCCGGGCCAGCGCGTGACGTGACGGCCGCCCGGCCCCGCCTGAAGGAGCCGTCAGGCCAGCGTCCGCACGGCCGGGAACGGCCGCGCCCCCCGCGCTGGCCGGCCGTCTTCGCCGGCGTGTACGCCGCCGTGACCGCCGCCACAATCGTGGCGTGGTTCCTGGTCGGCGATCTGTGGTGGACCCAGCCGGTGCACGCCACGACGTTCTACTGGCCGCTCCCGGCCGTGCCGCTGGCGGCACTGGCCCTGGTGCGTCGTCGGTGGCGGGTTGCGCTCCTCCTCGCGGTGCCCGCCGGCCTCTTCGTGACGGCCTACGGGGGGCTGTTCGTCGGCGCGTCCCCGGCCGTCGACGGTGACGTCCGGGTCGCCTCGTACAACACCTACATCCGGTCGTCGGACCTGTCGCACGTGTTCAGCATCGCACGCGCCGAGAGGCCGGATGTGCTCCTGGTCCAGGAGATCACGCCGCGGCGCGCGGCGGAGCTCGAAGCTGAGCTGGGCGACACGTACCCGCATCGCTGGTTCGGGGACGAGGTCGGGCGCGTCGGCGGGGTCGGTGTGCTGTCGCGCTTCCCGATCGTCGCGCTCCGTCCGGTCCCACCCCCGCGACCAGCGTCACGGCCCACCGCGGTGGTCCACCTCGACGTCGGCGGCCGACCGTTGCAGATCGTCCCCGTGCACCTGACGTCGCCCTGTCCGGACTGTGGGGCGTCGTTGCTCGGCCGACAGCGGCTCGAGGTCGATGTCCGCCGGGCCGAGATCGACGCGGCCCTGGCCGAACTGGATCCGGACATCCCCGCAGTCGTCGGCGGCGACCTGAACTCGACCCGGCGGTCGGACCCCTACCGCCACCTGGTCGCGGCCGGGTTCCGTGACCCCCAGATCGAGGCGGGGGCCGGGCCGGGGTTCACGTGGCCCGCTGGCACCGATCGGCTGCCTGACCGGCCTCTGCTGCGCATCGACTGGGTCATGGCACGCGGGATGATCCCCGTTGACGCGTGGGTCGCGTCGACCGACGGCTCCGACCACCGCCCCGTCCTGGCCGATCTCGCCTGGCCGGGAGGGGCGGGGGGATGACCGAGGTCCCCGACGAGCTCCGCGATGAGCGGTACTGCTACCTCACCACCACCCAGCGGGTGACCGGCCGGCGGCATACCGCCGAGCTGTGGTTCGTCCCGGCCGAGGGAGGGGTGTACCTGTTCAGCGGCTCCGGGGGGCTGACCACCTGGTGCCTGAACCTGCAGGCGTCCGAGCAGGGCGTGCTGCGCATCGACGGGCGGTCGTGGTTGGCGCGGGCGGCGTTCCTGGGTGAGGACGACGATCGGCGGGTCGAGGCCCTCAACGCCTTCCACGGCAAGTACGACCCGCCCGGCAAGGACCGCACCGGTCCGTGGATCCGGAACGCGGTGGTCGCCCACGTCGTGCTGGTCCGTGAGGTCGCCTGACCCCTTAGCCCGGCCTTAGCCCGGTAGCACGACCGTCTTGAGCGCGGTGCACTCGTCGATTGAGTAGCCCAGCCCCTCCCGGCCGACGCCGGAGTCGGGGGTGCGGCCCCCGAACGGGAAGTGGCCCACCCCGTGCGACGGGGCGTCGTTGACGGTGACCATCCCGACCTCCAACGCGCCGGCCACGCGCCACGCCCGGTTCAGGTCTGACGTGAACACCGCGGAGTCCAGCCCGTACCGCGACCGGTTCGCCACATCGAGGGCGTCGTCCTCGTCGCGGACCTTGACGATCGTCAGGACCGGACCGAACGTCTCCTCCCACACGATGTCCGCGTCGAGGGGGACCGCGGCCAGGACGGTGGGTTGGTGGTAGGCCGCGTCGGTCTCGCCACCGGCGAGCAGCTCCGCACCCTTGTCGAGGGCGTCGCGGACCAGGCCGTGCACGGTCTCGCAGGCTTCGGCGTTGACCAGAGGCCCGATGCCGACGCCGTCCGCGCGCGGGTCGCCGGCCGTCCAGGTCTGGGCCTCACCCAGCGCCCGCTGCACGTACTCGTCGTACACCGCCTCCTCGACCAGGATGCGGCTCAGTCCGGAGCAGCGCTGGCCTGCCAGCTTGAACGCCCCGGCCACGGTCTTGGCCGCCGCGTCCTCGACGTCGGCGTCGGACAGCACGATCCCGGCACCGTTGCCGCCCAGCTCCAGGTGGATCGGCTTGGGCCCGGCTGCGCGGGCGAGTGCACGCCCCGCCGTGCTCGACCCCGTGAACGACACCATGGAGATGTCCGGGTGGGACGCCAGCGCGTCGCCGAGCTCACTGCCGGGTCCGGTGACGACGTTCAGCGCGCCCGCGGGCAGACCCGCCTCCTCCAGGGCCCGGGCGAACATCAGCAACGCGACCGGGGCGTCCGAGGGTGCCTTGGCCACGACGGTGTTCCCGGCCGCGAGCGCCGGGATGATCTTGGAGGCGGGGATGAACAGGGGGTAGTTGAACGGGCCGATCGCTGCGACCGTGCCGAGCGGCTCGCGCAGCACCACGCCGCGTTTGCCGATCGTCCCGGGGATCCAGTCGCCGGGGATGTACTCGCCGAAGATCTTCCGGACCTCCTCACGGACGAGGTCGAGCCGCTCGATGGTCGTGCCGGCCTCGGAGTCCGCTGACGCTGCGGTCTTGCCCAGGTCGATCGTGATCGTGTGCTGGAAGGCGCTGCGGGAGCCAGCCATCACCTGGGCCGCGTCCTCGCAGATCCGCAGGCGCTCGGCGGCGGGGACCTCCAGGAAGCCGGTCCTGGCGGCGGTGGCCGCCGCGATGGCACGCTCGACGTCGCCCTTCCCGCCCCGTTGCGCGCGGGCGATCAAGGTGCCGTCGATCGGCGAACGGACCTCGAAGTCCTCGCCCGTGTCCGCCGCCTGCCACTCGCCTCCGACCAGGATGCGCAAGGTCGGCACCCCATCGGTCGTCGACGCCACGATCGGCTCGAACAGGTCCGGCAGGTCCAGTTGGGGGGCGCCGATGGCGGACGGCTGCGGGTCGACGAACGTCATCGGTGTCTCCTGTCGGTGTCTCGCTTGTGAGGATGGCATGCGAGGGCCGACCGCACCGATCGCGCGGGTGTCCGTCCGGGGGCGGTCAGATGGTGGGCTGTCCTGCCGTGAGCAGGCGCGGTGCGAGGTCTGCGAGCGCTTGGACGACCTCGGCCCCGTCGGCGTGCTCGATCAGCGGGACGCCGGCCCGGTCGGCGTCGACCACCGCATCGCTCCACGGCAGCTGGGCGACGAGCTCGAAGCCGTGGCGCGCACAGAACTCCGCGATCGCCTCGGCGTCCGCGGGGGAGCGCACCTTGTTGGCCACCACCCCCAACCGCGCGATCGGCAGCTCCTGGGCGAGCGCCGCCATGCGCCGCACCGTCTCCAGGGACCGGAAGTAGGGCTCGGCGACGAGCAGCAGCACGTCGACGTGGCGGGCGGTGCCGCGGCTCAGGTGCTCCGGGGAGGCCTCCATGTCCACGATCGTGGTGATCCGCGGGCTGGCGCCGAGGTCACCGAGCACGGCGCTGACGGTGGCGTGCGCGGAGCACAGGCAGCCCTCGTTGGCGTGGGCGGGCATGCCCATCAACGTCAGACGGACCCCGTCGGGTGCCCTGACCGTGTGATGGTCGAGGACGTCATCGACCGGTTCGACGAGAGCGGGGCCCTGCAACCGGCGTGACACGATCGAGGACGGCAGGATCGCGGGCTCGCCCTCACTCTCGCGGTCCACGCCCAGCGCCGTGGCCAGGTTCGGGTTGCTGTCGGCGTCGATCGCGACCACCGGCGCCCCGGAGCGTGCCAGCAGGCGGGCCAGGGTGGCCGAGATGGTGGTCTTGCCCGCCCCGCCCTTCCCGGCGACGGCGATCCTCATGGCATGACCTCCACGCTCGCGCCCTCGAACAGTTCCTCGTAGCGGTCGAGGTAGCGTCCCAGCAGCCGGCGGACCTCACGCAGGGAACCGGACCACGCATGCAGCCAGTCGCGGCCGTCGTCGGTCACGACGTACGTGCGCCGCGCGGGACCCGAGTCCGACGGCTCCCACCACGACTGGATCAGCCGTTCCTGCTCCATGGCTCGCAGTGCCCGGTACAGCCCGCCCGGGTCGGTCTGTTCCAGACCCAGGTCCGTCAACTGCTCCAGCAGGTCGTAGCCGTGCGACGGCTGCTCGGCCAGGAGCAGCAGCAGGCACGGCCGCAGGAAGTTGCGGGGCAGTCCGCTGGGGGCGTCGGAGGCCATCAGTGTTGGTGCGCGTGCTGGGCGCGCTCCGCGGCGCAGGCCTCAGCCTCTTCGACCGACGCGTGGCACCAGCAGTCGGCGCTGCAGTCGCCGTGCGCCGGCTGGGTCAGGTCGGAGAAGGACGCGGAGAACTCGTCGGCGCCCTCCTTCAGGCCCGTGGCCGACAGGCGGAACCCGTCGCCCACCACCTCCAGGTAGCCGTCGTCGACCAGCCGCTGCAGGTAGGTGATCCCGATCCCGGCGTCCACGCCGAGGAACCGCTCGATCAGGTCGGCGGTGACCACATCCCCGAAGTCGGCCACCCTGCCTCCGCTCTCCTCCTGAACCGACTCGGCCTCGCCCCGCAGCCAGTACATCACCTGCAGGATCTCGCTCCGCCAGTACAGGGCTCGCAGCGATTCGGACTTGGGGACGTGTAGCTGCTCCACGGCGGCTCTCCCGCGATCGAACGTCGACATGATGTCGCGTTGTGAAGGCAGCGTAGCGCCACCGCGGCGGTGCGGCAGGGGCGTCGCTTACAGTCGCTTACAGACGGCCGCTTGGGTGGCGGAGGGACACCTGACCGCGCTGGACATCGCGAGGGGTAGGTGTAGGCTGCACATAGGCCCACCGTCGCTACTGCGGTTACGCGGCGGGGGACGCACACACGACGGGAGAGAGTCGCAGATGGCAGTTCCACGGGAAGCCAAACAGGTCCCCAGCAGGACGCCGGCTCAGCAGCTCCTCGACTACGCCGGACCGGCCAGCCGGTTCAGGCTCGATGAGGACTCCCACGAGATCGGGGACTTCGGGAACCCGACGCGGTCCTTCATGGAGTTTATGCTCGAGCCCGCCGCCAAGGCCAGTACCGGCAAGCGGCTGGGACCGCTGGAGAAGGTCCACGCGTTCTGGTTCGCCGGGATGAGCTGTGACGGGTGCACGGTGACGGTCAGCGGCGCCCACGCACCGTCGGTCGAGAGCCTGCTGCTCGGGGCGCACCCGGGCATCCCCCGGGTCGCCCTGCACCACCCGGTCGTCCAGATCGAGTCGGGCCCCAACTACTTCTACGCCCACGAGCTGGCGGTCAAGGGGGAGCTCGACGCCCCGTACGTGATCATCCTCGAGGGCTCGATCAGCGACGAGGTCCGTGCCTACGAGACAGGTGGGTACTGGTCGGGTGCCGGCGAGGAGCCCTGGGGTCGCGGTGGCGAGCACCGCACCGTGTCGATCGACGAGTGGATCGCCCGGATGGCGCCCGGTGCGGCGGCGTCGATCGCGATCGGGACCTGCGCCACCTGGGGCGGCATCCCCTCGGCGGAGGGCAACCCCACCGGGGCGATGAGCCTGATGGACTTCCTCGGGAAGGACTACCGCAGCGCCTACGGCGTCCCGGTCGTCAACATCCCCGGCTGCGCCCCGATCGGTGACAACTTCACCGAGACGGTCGCGGCCGTCCTGTACTTCCTGCAGGGCTACGGTCCTCTCCCCGAGTTCGACGAGATCGGTCGGCCGGCGTGGCTGTTCGGCGAGACCGTGCACCGCCACTGCGTCCGCGGCGCGTACTACGAGGAGGGCACCTACGCCAAGCACTTCGGCGACCCCGAGTGCCTGGTCGAGATCGGGTGCTGGGGGCCGGTGGTGAACTGCAACATCACCTCCCGCGGCGCCATCAACGGCTACGGCGGCTGCATGAACTCCGGTGGGGCGTGCATCGGGTGCACCATGCCCGGCTTCCCCGACAAGTTCACCCCCTTCTACAAGAAGCCGCCGGGGACGTTGGTGTCATCGAGCATCTCGCGGCTGGTCGGCAGCTTCGTCCGCCCGATGCGCAAGTACACCAACAACCACCTCAACCGTGAGACGCGGTGGGACGAGCACGGCGCGGTGCCCAGCGGCTGGGCCCGCGCGCAGTCCGAGCCAGGGTTCTTCAACGACCTCGGCCACAAGTTCTACGACCGCTTGCGCCGCGGCACCGACACCGGTCGGCGGCGTGGCGACGAGTGGGGCAAGGGCGGCTCCGACACCGTCTGGACCGAGGTGCGTGACCCGTCGCGGGAGGAGGACCTCTCGCTGCGGCCCGGCAGCCGGCGCTGAACGCGGGGCTCCACCCGTAAACGACCAAGGAGAGCGGCAAACATGTGCTTCAAGAACCTCCCCATCGAGTTCGACGCCGCGGGGAACGCGTCCTGGAAGGGCGGGATCCCCGATCCCCAGTCGGTGACGATCGCGCGGCCTGAGCTGTCACTATCCGAGGACGAGCGCCAGGAGCAGATCCGCCGCTTGGTGGCCCGCAACGGGCACATCAAGGACCTCAACATGGACCCGATCACGCGTGTGGCGGGCGCGCTGGCGATCCACGTCGTGGCTGACCTCGACGAGGGTGTGTACCTCGATTCGCATTCGCAGGCGACCCTGTTCCGCGGCTACGAGGTGATCCTGATGGGCCGCGACCCCCGGGACGCGATCTTCGTGTCGTCGCGGGCGTGCGGCGTGTGCGGAGGCGTGCACGCGCACGCCGCGGCCTACGCGATCGAGATGGCGATGGGTCTGACCCCGCCACCGCTGGGCACGGTCGTGCGCAACCTCGGCGAGACTGCCGAGATGGGCTACGACAACCCGCTGCACCTGTACCTGCTGGCCGGTCCGGACTACTCGGAGTCCGTCGTCAAGCAGACCAACCCCGAACTGTGGCCCAAGGCCGAGAAGTGGAAGTGCCCGGGTGCGAACACCCACGGGTTCAAGACGATGGCCGACCTGATGCATGCCCTGAACCCGCTGACGGGTGCCCTGTACCGGGAGGGTCTGGACTTCACGCGGCACTTCCGTGAGTCGTTCGCGCTGCTGCACGGCAAGTACCCGCACCCGCAGACGATCGTGCCCGGCGGCGTGTCGACCACGCTCACGCTCCAGACGCTGAACGAGTACCACTCGCGGCTGGGGAAGGGCTACGACTACGCGCGGCGGATGATCGCCGTGTGGGACGACATCTACGCCTTCTTCATGGAGGCCGACGAGCGCAACATGTGGGTCGGGTACCGTCCGACCAACCACATCGAGCCGGGCTTCTGGGACGACCCCTACGCGTACGACGCCACCTACCAGAACTGCAACGAGTGGGGGTTGCGTCGCTGGTCGACCCCGGGTGTCGTCGTCGACGGCGAGCTGAAGACCAACCGCCTGACCGACATCAACATCGGCTGGGAGGAGTTCGTCGACCACGCGTACTACGACCCGTCCACCACCAGGCGCTACTCGACCGACCCGCTGGGCAACCCGATCACCGAGCACCACCCGTGGAACAAGCGGACCCTGCCCCGCCCGGGCGCGAAGGACTTCCGCGGGAAGTACACCTGGTCGACGGCGCCCCGCTGGGACCGCACCGTCGTGGAGACCGGGGCGTACTCGCGCCTGCTGATGACCGCTCTGTCGCAGCAGCTGCCCGAGAACGACTTCATCGAGGCGACCGGGCACTCGCTGCGGATGGTCATCCCCAAGGCCGAGACCCACGAGACCGAGGTCGAGTGGCACGTCCCGGAGGTGTGGAACGCGCTGGAGCGCAACCGCAGCCGCGCGTACCACTTCCTGTTCTCGCAGCTCGTGGCGATGAACAACCTGCTGCTGGCGTACCGACTGCTCAAGTCGGGCGAGAGGCGCGTCGCTGCCGTCAAGCCAGACGAGCTCGACGACTACATCCCCCGGGAGGAGACCCGCAGCGTCGGCTTCTGGGGAGCGGGTCGTGGCTGGCTGCTGCACCACCTGGTCATGGACCAGGGCAAGATCGTCAACTACCAGATCACGACGCCGTCGACGATCAACGCCTCGCCGCGGGACGCCTTCGACCAGCCGGGTCCCTACGAGGAGGCGGTCATCAACACGCCGATCCTCGAGGACATCTCGGACCCGTCGAAGTTCACCTCGATCGACATGATGCGTTCGGTCCGCAGCTTCGACCCGTGCATGCCGTGCACCACGCACGTGTACACGGGTCAGGGGACCGTGACCCGCGAGGTGAACACCTGCGCTTGCGGCGCGGACCTGTAGTACGCAGCGGGTGAGTACTTCGGACCTGCGGCACCCGGACGTGCCGGGTGCCCGCAGGTCCACGCACAGCACAACAGCCAGCGGGGCGCCGGGCTGGGGGGCTGGTGTGGCCGCCGACGTGACGTCGAGCGTGCCCGCCGTTCGCTGCGGGGCCCTCGCGAACCGAGCACGAACGTTGAGGGGGGACCCACGGTGACCAGCTTCGCCTTCCCGGGCCTGACGAACGTCTTCCTCCAGATCATCCAGGCGCCAACCGCCAACCCGAGCGGGGCCCGTCAGGTCTGGGAGCGTTGGCACGAGAACCTGGCCTCTGGTGCCATCGGGTGGCAGGAGTCCATCGCCGGGGTCACCGATGACGGGCAGTTCATCGCGTTGGTGGAGTTCGTCTCGGAGGAGGCGGCCCGGAACAACCAACAGCGCCCCGAGCAGGATCTGTGGTGGCGTGACATGTCCGCGCAGCTGCAAGGTGACGCGACCTTCCACGAGTGCTCCAGCGTCTCGCAGTACGGTGAGGCTCTCGACGACAGGGCGACGTTCGTTCAGGTCGTCCAGGGACGCGCCGCGCAGATCGAACGGCTGCTGGGCGAGGTACCGCAGCGCGAGCACCACCATGCCTACGAGACCGATCTGGACCTGCTCGGTGGGCTGATCGGCATCCACGACGGGGGGGAGTTCACCGAGGTCGTGTACTACCCGTCGGAGGACGCGGCCCGCGACCCCGAGACCGGCCGGTCCCGTGAGCGCGGCGTTTCGATGATCGAGTTCCTGGCCGACCACATCTCCGACATCCGGTACCTGAACATCCGCGACCCCTGGATCCACCGCCACTGATGCGGCCGTCGGTGCCGATCCCCGGCCGGTAGGGCCCGTGAGCATCATTGTCGGGGCGGTCAGCCAGCTCTACCAGGGTGACCTGGACGTGGGGCGTCACGTCCTGGAGGAGTTGGCCAGAGACGACCTGGGCGACAACGTCTCCCTCGAGGACTTCCACTACGGGGCGGTGGCGGTCACCCAGCGCCTCGAGGAGCTCGATCCGTACACGTTGGTGATCGTCGGTCCCGAGGAGCGCGATCGCGAGCCCGGCACCGTCGAGCGACGCAGGATCGATTCGCTCGACATCGACCCGGCCGACGTGCAGGTTGCGATCGGCGACGCAGGGACAGGGTACGTCACGGTCGGGTTGCTCCTGGAAGTGGCCTGGGGGCTGGAGGCGCTGCCACCCCGGACGGTGACGATCGAGTTGGAGCCGGTCCTCGTGGGGCCGGGCGAGGAGATGTCAGCCGAGGCTCGGGCCGCCGTGCCTCAGTTGGCTGACCTCGTCCGGGCGGAGGTGCGGCGAGCCCCCCTCCTGGAGCTCGCCGACCGGATCCGCGGACGGTTGGAAGTCGAAGGCGACCGGCTGGAACCCTCGCCTGCCGTGGAGGCCCTCGAGGCACTCCTCGACGAGCTCGAGATCGTGGATCGCGAAGGACGGTGGGGCCGGACCTTCGCCGAGCGCGACCGGCTGAAGCTGCGCATCTCGATGGGTGAGACCGGGGAGGGCATGGACCAGCTGGACTGGGGCATGTGGTGGGGTCTGATCGAGGAGATCGATCGCATCCAGCCGCTCGAGTCACAGCCTCCGTACCACTGACCCGCTCCGCAGTGACCCCCCTCCGCAGTGACCCTTGACCCCGTCCACTGCCCGTCCGTCGCCGTCTACGGCGAGGTCCTGTGCAGCCACTGCGCCACCGAGGAGGCCGGGATGGCCAACGCGTACCTCGTGTCCCGTCCCACGGCGTAGACCACACCGACGAGCTCACCGCGTGCGTTGAGCACCGGCCCGCCCGAGTAGCCTGGGAGCACGACCGCCTTCACGCGCAGCACGTTGGACGGTTCACCCAGAACGGGCCCTTGAAGCTGGTCGATCACGATGCCCTTCATGGCGGTGAACTCGCCCCCGAGTGGGTACCCGACCACCCGGACGATCTCGCCGGTGCGGGGCGGATGGCGGGCGAACGCGACCGGGTGTCGCAGCGGCCGTGTTGTCCGCAGCACCGCCAGGTCGTGAGCGTCTGCCATGCGCAGGACCTCGACGCCGAGCGCGCGCCCGTCCCACGTCGAGACCTCCAGTGGGCCGGCTCCGTCCACGACGTGCCGGGCCGTGACCAGCAGCCGCGCACCGATGGCGGTGGCGACCCCATGGACGTCCTGGCGTTGTGACACGGTGACGCGGAACGTCGACTCGCGTGCCACCTGTGGCATCAGATCGGCGGGACGTGCCGGAGGTGGTTGGTGGGGCGGCGGCGCCTCGGCGGGGACGGCACGTCCACGGCGTCGCAGCCACCGCCATGCGCCGGCGACGCGAGTGTGGATGCCGCCTCGCGTGGTCCCTCCTCATGGCATCACGGTCGACCGGTAAGGATGGCCCCGCAGCATAGCTGCGGGGCCACACGCTGGCCTGTTCGCCTTTGCACGGGGGCCCGCACGGGGCCCGCTGCCGACACTCACGCGGCGGTCTAGCGCTCCTGGGCGACGCGACGGACGTAGTTGCTCAGCGTCTTGCTCATGGTGTGGATGTCGTGCTTTTCCCTCAGGTGCTGCTCGACCTCACGCTGAAGCTGCTCCTCCGTCCCGGCACTGAAGCGCCCGCTGCAGTCGGCACCGGCGTCCCTTCAGCGGAACTCGTACGCCATGCTGGCTCCCTTCTGTGGTGTCTCCGGTCTCGCCCGAGGTTGCGGCGGGCGACGTGCGGGTCAGGTGTGGGGCGCCCCGTCCGGTTCGAGTGGCGGGGGCGCTACCGCCGGGCTGAGCTGGCCTTCTTGGCGGCCTTCTTGCGGCGCCGACGCGGCGGCTCCGGCGGTTCCTCTTGCGCCTTCCGCTCCAGGAGGTTCTCGAGGCTCCTGCGTGCGCCCTCGATCTCGCGGACCATGTCGCTCATGACCGGCTGCAACGGCTCGGTCTGGTTCACGATCGCGCGCAGTCCCGCGATGATCGTGCCGAGGGTGTTGACGACGTGCCTGAGGTGCATCGCCACGCGCGTCAGATAGATCGCCAAGGCGGCAACCGTGATGGCGGTCGCGATGAGGGTTCCGATGGCGGCGGCTGGCATGTCGTATTCCCCTCTCTACAGCACGTGGTCGAGAGCGGCGGCGTACCGCTGCACGCCGTTGCTCGTTTCCCTCACCAGACTCCGCGTGTCGAGGAGTCCTTCCACATCGTCGAGCGCCGCGAGAACGTTCTGCGCGTGGTCCAAGGCGTCGTCGGCGTAGATCCGGATCTCCTCGATGGGACTCAGAAGGGCGCTCAGCAGCATCAGCACAGCCGGGATCACCACGAACAGGAAGATCAGATTCGCGATCCACCACAGCACCATGGTCGTTACCTCCTGTCGGTCGTTCGGCGGCCGGTCAGCGCGCCAGCTGTTCCGCCCTCTGCGCGACGCGGGGCAGGGTTCCGTTGATGTCGCGCAGGAGCCGGTTGACCTCCGTGACCCCCGGTCCGATCGCGCTGACCTGCGTCTCGACGGCGCGCACGCCGAACGCCACCCGAGCGAGGTTGGCGGCGATCGAGCGCAACTGGCGCGTCACCATCGTCACCATGATCGCCAGGACCAGCACGAGCAGCACGATCTCGATGACCGTCAGCGTGACCAGCAGCACGAAACTCACGGTGTCCCCCCTCGCCTGTATCGTCGGCTGCGGCTCACAGCCTGCTATCCAGAAGTTGTTCGTGAGCTTGCATCTCTTCGCGGAGCGATTGCAGCGTGTGGGACAGCTCGCGCAACTGCCATGTGGTGGCCGTGTTCGACGCGAAGCGCGTCGCGGTCTCCCACACCTCACGGACCCCTCGGTCGATCTGCTGCACGATGCGCAGCAGGAGGGTCAGCAGCGCGATCACGACCAGGAGGACGACCGCACCGATCCCCAGTGAGATTGTCCAAAACGTCTCGTATTCAGAAACCAGCGCCAGCAGATTCGGATCCATGTCTCATCCCCCCAGAACTTGGCGAACGCTCTGCGCACTTTGCAGGATGTGCGTGGCGTGCTCGTCGACCGTCGAGACATCCCACATGCCCAGCGTGTTGCGGTACCCATCGTCGAGCGCGTCGATCGCCACTCGGGCCTGCTGGTTGATCGTCTGCGCCGAGTTCAGGATCGACGCCACGACGACGACGACCACCAAGACGATTGCGAACCCGATCGCCAGCCCCACATACCAGCCGCCGAGAGGGGGGCCTGCCGGGGCGTCCTGCTGCAACAGCGTCAGTATCAATGACATCGGTGCCTCCCAAGCGACGACCGAAGCGCTCATGCGACCCGGCCCCACACCGGTATGTGTCGCACACATGTAACCCTAGCATGTGCGGACGCGCCGCGTGCCAGTCGTTGGCGTCAGCTGGCCAACTCTCGTGCGTCGTTCCGGCAGCGCGTCGCAGAAAAGAGGCGGGCACGATTTTTCTCGCATCGTGACGGACGGCATCTCGGCGCGTGCGGTCGTATGGTGGTCAGGTGAAGCACCGTCTGGGGGAAGTCGATGATGGGACCGCAGCCGGGTTGGCGACCGGGCCCCGGTGCGCAACGTCCTCCCGGGTGGGGCCCGGATCCCAGCGGCCGGTACGAGGAACGCTTCTTCGACGGTCACAACTGGACCGCACGTATCCGGATGGGCGGCTCGGAGGCCATCGAGCGCGAGGTGGATGCGGGGCCGGGGGCCGGACGTTGGTTCCCCGACCCGACAGGCCGTTTCCAGGAGCGCCTGTTCGACGGGCGCCGCTGGACCAAGATCGTCCGGGTGGCCGGGACCGAGGCCATCGACATCCGGGGTGTCCCGGCCGGGACCGCACGCCCACGCGGAGAGGCTGCGGCGCCATCGTCGGCGACACAACCGCCCGGCTGGTACCCCGACCCGTCGGGCGAGTACCCGCAAGGGGAGCGGTTCTTCGACGGTTTCCAGTGGACGGCGAAGGCCAGGCCCGGCGGGCGTCGGGCCCCGGTTTCGCCGTACCCGCGTGCAGTGCTCGCGACGGGTGTGGTCGCCGTGCTGATCCTGGTGATCGCGATCGTGGCGGTGATCGCTCTGATGTGACGACTGCCGCCACGCCGGCGCCTTCGCGACATGATCGCCGGTGGCCTAGCATGCGCGGCCATGCCCAGATGGTTGATCCCCTTGAGTATCGTCGTCGTCGCCGGCGTCCTCGCCGCCGTCGTGGCGCGGGTGGGCGGCGAAGCCTCCCCGACGCCCACACCGACGGCCCCGGCAGCGGCCCCCACCGAGACCACCCCGGCTGCCGCCCCGACCGGGTTCGTGCGCTTCCATGACGAGCAGACGGGGATCGCGATCGCCTACCCGGCGAACTGGGCACGGCTCGAGTCGCCCGACCCGCAGGTAGTGGTCGTCGCCACGCTCAACGGGCGTGACTCGTTCCTGGTTCGCAGGAGCGAGCTCGGCTTCGAGGTCACCGCCGAGAACCTCGACGCGGTCCGGACGTTGACGGACGACATCGTCACCGCCGAAGAGGACGTGGAGGTGCTCGCCGGACCGGAACCGATCGAACTAGCCGGCCTGCCCGGCCACTTCTACCTCTACACGTTCGAGGACGACAGCGGCGAGCGCGGTGCCCACTCGCACTACTTCGTGTTCCGCGGCGACATCATGATCAGCCTGGTGTTCCAGGCGCTCCCCGCAGACCGGTTCGCCGAGCTCGCCCCCACGTTCGACGCGATCGCTGAGAGCCTCGAGGTCACCGCCCCGCAGGAGTAGGGCAGGTGCGGGCGTACCCAGAGCGGCCACCGCCACGGCCGTTGATCGATGGGACGGACTGAATCTGTTGCGTCGGCGTCGCGTGCATCCCAACAGAAAGGATCGGAGCCGCCGGTGGTCCGGCGGCTCCGATCGCTTGGCTGCTCGCTTACTGCCCGCAGTGGCCACCTGGCGCCGCGGGTGAGCAGTCGATCGAGTTGGCGTGTCCGTGGATGGTCTTCAGGCCCTGGTTGATGTGACCGGGGCCGACCTCGAGCAGGATCGCGTCCGTGTCAGCCTTGATGCCCCGAACCAGTCCGAGGATCTCAACGACACGGTTGTTGATGCCCGGGACGCCGTTGCGCCCACAGACCTGACGGATCCGGTTCAGATCGGTGATCCCCGGGTTGGGGCCGTTCGAGCCACAGGCGATGGAGTTCACCGTCGCCAGGATGGCGCGGACGTTGCCGTGGATGCTGTTCACCGAGGCGCCGACCGACCGCACACTGGCACCGATCGAGTTCACGCTCGCGTTGATCTGGTTGACCTTGCCGTTGATCTCTCCGGCCGTGGAGTTGATCGAGCCCAGGTTCCCGGCGATGTCGTTGGCTGCGGTCACGACCTGGCCGGCCTGCCCGGACAGGGGTTGGACCTCCGTGAGGATGTTCCCGGAGATCTCGATCGTCTGTTGGGTCAGTTGGATGGCGTCGGTGTTCTCGTCGATCGCCGACACCTCGCTCGTGATGGTCACTACCCGGTCATCGATCTGGCGCGCGGACAGCAGCGTGCCCGTCAGCATCAGCACGGCCGCCAGCGCCCAGGCGATGACGATCACCAGGACCGTCGCCGCCAGGCCGGACTCGTCGGTGTGGATCCTCATCTCGGTCCCACCTCCTAGCACGGGCCCGGGATGATCAGGCCTTCGCAGATGCTCTGCAGGTGCTTGTTGACCTCCTGCAGGCCGGCCAGGATGTTCTGCGTGTCGCTCCGGGCTGGCGCCAGGACGCCGTTGGCGATGTCCAGCCGTTGCCAGATGTCCTCGGTGCCGAGGTCGTCCGGCGGGCTCTGCGCCGATTCGAGCTGCTGCTCGATCTGGCGGGCCAGGTCCAGGACCTGCCCCAGCGTCGCCGACACCGGCTTCAGCGTGTTCGACACGTTCACGAGCACGCCCGAAGTGTTCCGCAGGTCACCGGAGGTGTCCTGCAGCGACGCATCGATCGATGCGGCCGAGTCACGGATCGACGTCAGCGCGGCGACGATCTGCTCCGCCTGTCCGGGGATGTCCTTGAGCGCCACGTCGATGTTGGTCAGGTTCTCGTTGATGCTGCCGATCTGGGTCGGCAACGGGTCGACGTCGGACCCGATGCTGGTCACCGCCGTGTCCGCCTCGGCCAGGTTCGAGTCGATCGCCTCCAACGCTCCCACGATGCCGAGGAGGAAGCCGACCACCACGATCAGGACGAGGATGCCGATGGTGACCCACGTCCACATCCACCGCGTGGCCGTTGCACCCATCTGCTGCGGCTGGGGTTGGGGTCGAAGTGTGCCTGCTGTTCCTGCCATGTCGTCCCCTCCTACCCGGCCGCGCAGTGGCCGTCGGGCGGTGTTGCCCCGACCTTGTTGTCGATGCAGGCCGCGTTCTGGTGCGCTTCACGGGCTTCGCCCAGGATGTTGGCGGTGTCGCCCTTGATCGCGCGTGCGAGGTTGATGGTCGTGTCGGCTCGCTCGTTGATGTTCTGAACGTCCTTGTCGATCCGCTTGGCGACGTCGAGGATCTCTGCCGCCGCGGTGTTGATGCCGCGCGCGGTGTTCCCGATCGCGCCAGCGGTCGAGTTGATCGTCCTGGCCGTCGAGTTGATCGTCCCGGCGGTCGAGTTGATCGTCCCGGCGCTGTCGTTGATCGAGACCGCCAAGGTGTTGATCTCCTGAGCCAGGGACACGATCTGGTCCAGGCTTCCGGAGAGCGGCTCAGCGGTTCGAAGGATGGATGCGGCGGTCTCGTTCGTCCGGTTCAGTTGCACCACGGAGTCGGTCGACGTGTTGATGCCCTGACCGGTCCGAGCGATCCTCTCTGCTTTGGCGTTGATGCTCTGCGCCGCCCGCATCGTCCTGGCGAGCAACGCTGCGCTGATCCCCGCCGCCACCAGGACGACGACGAGGACGATGGCGCTCACCACGTTGATGGCGCCGTGTTCGGACCGCAACGTCGACGTGACGCCGGCCCATGGGCTCCTGACAGCCACGGGTCCCCCCTCTCTCGTCCCGACCGGTTGGAGCACCGGGTGGTGCGCCGGCCGAGCTAGCTGCCGCTTCCTTCCCCGTACCGATCGGTCGCCGTGACGACCGGGGAGTCCGCGTGGTTCCGCAGCTGGCGCGACAGCCCGACGGCGCCGAACGGCGCCGTCGCGTCACGGAGGGGAGACCAGAAGGGACACGCGGTGGGAGAGACACGCGTCACACGAGCAACCAACGCCGCTCGGTTGTGCACGCTCACCTCTCCCGCCCCGGTCGAACGCTCGCCGCGACCGGATACGTGTCGCTCGCACATAGTAGACACCGGGGCCGGCCGGTCTCAAGCGCCCGACCCCCGCGCGAACGGTCAAAGAGACTCTTCGAGCTTGCCCAGGTTCTGCGGTCGGACGGCGACCCGCGCCCCGCTGGCGGTCTCGAGCAGCAGCGCCCCGTCGTCGAAGGTGTCCACGGCCAGGCCCTCGACCTTGGGGCCGGCGGGCCCCATCGGCAGCAGTAGAGCGCGGACCTTCCGGCCCAACGTGACACAGCGCTGGCGGTAGTCGGCGATGACGTCCTCGGCGGGCATGCCGTAGCGACGCTCGACCGCGCCGACGATCCCGGCCAGCAGCGGGGCGCGGGGCGGTTCGGCGTCCACGGCCAGGAACGTGGCGACGGCCCACTCGGTGTCCTGGGGCCCCAAGCCCACCTGCACGCCGACGGCTCCCGCCCGCTTGCCGTCGACGACCACCTCGTCGGGCCATATCACGCCGGCGTCGCCGCCGCCGACAGCGTCGGCCAGGCCGGAGACCGCGACGGTGTACAGCCAGCCTTCGCGTTCGGGGGGCAGCGACGGCCGCAGCACCAGTGAGAACCCCAGGCCCCGGCCCGGTTCGCCGACCTGCCAGGCCAGCCCGCTGCGGCCGCGCGGCGAAGCCTGGTAGTCGGCCACGACCACCGCCCCCTCGGGGCCGCCGGAACGTGCCCAGGCCAGCGCGTCGGCTTCGGTCGACAGCAGCGCCGGGTAGCTACGGACCGGTCGATCCCCCAGCGCCTCGGCGAGCGCTTGCGCTGACAGGTCCTCCACGCGCTACTCCCAGGTGCCGTCGTCGCCCACCTCTTGGGCGATCCGGTTGAAGATCGCCTTCAACCGGTCCCACTGCGGGATGTGGAACCGGGCCATCGCGCGCGAGATCTGCGACCGGAAGCGTTGGCGGTTCTCGGTGTCGCGGTCCTGCAACGCCTCGACGGTGCTGCGGATGACGGCCTCCATGTCCTGGTTGGGCATCTCGAGGAGGACGTCGAGGTAGGTGTAGGCGAGCTCGATCGAGGCCCCACGCCGGGCCAGTTGGCCGTCGATCCATGCGCCGGTTGCGGCGCGGCGCTCGCCCGGGTCCGCGTCGGCCCAGCGGACGAACTCCTCGCGCGCCTCCCTGGAGCGATCGTCCGACGGGAGCTGGTCGAGCACGATCATCAGGTCGTCGTGGCCGTCACCGAGGCGGCCCAGCACCGCGTCGGCCTGCTCGACGACCGGTTGTGGAGCCGCAGGCGTGCCCCGCGCCTGACGGGCCGCCAGCCGCGCCCGCGGATGGTCGTCGACCTGCTCGTACGCCAGTGCGAGGTTGGCCTTCGCCATGGCGTAGGCGTCGGCCCGCAAGGATCGAGGGTTGGTCCCCACGGCGGTGAGGAAGGCCGCCACCGCATCCTCACCGCGTTCGGCCGCCAGGTGCACCAGCCCCAAGACGTTGGCGGCGGCGCCGGCCGCAGCCGCGTCGTGAGCTTCGGTCGCGGACTTGATCGCGGTGTCCAGCGGTTCCAGCGCCGCATCGAGTTCCCCGGCCGACAACAGGGTCGCGCCCAGCTCGCGGCCCGCAGCCGAGGCCTGCCCCGGCGGTCCCTCCTCGCGGAAGCGCTCGAAGGCCTGACGGAACCGATCGGCCGCCGCGTCGAGGTCACCGCGGTCACGCTCGACGAGCCCCAGGTTGAACAGCGCCGCTCCGTGCTCGAGGTTCAGGCCATGCTCGCCGAACAGGTCCGCGGCCCGCGTGAAGGCCTCGGATGCGCCAGCCGAGTCGCCGTCGCTGCGCAGGCCCACACCGAACATGTTGGTGGCCTTGGCGTGCTCCACGGGGCGGTCTTCGCGGTCGAACAGTTCGGCTGCGATCCGCAGCGCCACCACAGCCTGGGGGATCCGCTCCGCCTCCAGCAGGGTGACACCCAAGTGGAACTGCACGGTGGCGTGCTCGACGGGGTTGCGATCGGCGCGGTAGCGCAGCAAGCCCGACCGCAGCTGCTCCAGACGCTGGTCGATGTCGTGGGTGGCGGCCACGGATCACTCGAAGCCGGGCGGCGGTCCCGACTGCAGTTGCACCAGGGTGGGCCCGGGCGGGGCGTGTGGCTCGGCCTCGTCGTCCTCGACCGTCAGGTGCATGAACCCGGGGAAGTGCTCCCGCAGCGAGGTCTCGACACCTTCTCGAAGGGTCACCGCCGAGGCGGTGCAGCCTGAGCAGGCCCCGCTCATGCGGACGTGGACAACGCCGTCTTGGACCTGGAGGATCTCGACCTCGCCGCCGTGGGAGTGGATGTAGGGGCGGATCTCCTCCAGGGCCTGCTCGGCCGCGGCGCGCTCGTCGACCCCGACCGCGTAGGCATCGAACAGCCACGAGATGGCCGGATGAGCCTGCCGCAGCTCGCTGAGATCAACCTGATCGCTCAGAGCCTCCCCGAGGTGGGTCAGCGCCATGCGGTGCAGGACGTCGATGCCGTCGAGCAGGTCGAACACCTGTTCCTGGATCGGCTCGTCGAGCTGTTGGAGGGACTCCAGCAGTTCCTCGAGGTGGGTGAGCAGGGCGTCGAGGTCATCCATGGGTCACCGCCAGCCAGGTCGCCGATACCGCGTCGCTTGCGAGGGTATCGGCACGCAGCAATCTGCACCGCGCGGCCGCGGTGCCAGCCGGTCCGCTTCCGCGTCAGGACGGAGAGCGCAGCAGGTGGTGCAGCAGGATCAGCTGGGTGATCGCCAGGGGTTCGCTGTGCTCCCCCCCGCCCAGATCACCGAGCGACTCGGGGAGTGGGTCGTCGCGCCCCAGGTTCTCCCAGATGAGCTTCTGGATCATCCGGGTCTCCTCGCGCGGCGCGTACCCGTGGACGTGCAGGGCGTCGACCGGCCGTCCATCGTTGTCGCGCATCAGCTTCAGGTGCACGGCCTGGCGGTGCTCGTCGTCGATCACCTCGGTGAGGTTGGGGTGCGGGATGGTCGGCCGCAGCAGCAACGTCGCGGACAGCGGCGTCTCCTCGGGGTCGTCGCGCTCCTCGATCGGGCCGAACTGCACCACGATGTCGGCCTGTTCGCGCTGTGGGCGGATGAACGCCTCGGATTCGGGTTCGCGTTTGCGGAGGCTGGCTCGCACCTCCTCCTCGGTGTATCCGCGCTCGGTGACGTCCCGCTCGATCTTCCACTTGTAGCGGATCTCCTCGGGCGGGTCGAGGTACACGCTGACGTCGAAGCACGCTCGCATCAGCCTGGTGTGCAACGGGAGCAGACCCTCGACGATCACGTAGTCACCCGGCTCGACCAGCTCTGGACGGACGAGCTTGCCGTTCGAGTGGTCGTACACCGGCTTCAGGATCGGCTGTCCGGTGGCGACCAGCTGCAGGTGCTGCTCCATGACCTCGATGTAGTTGCACTCAGGATGCAGCGGGGTGAACGGCAGTTCCTTCCGCTCCTGCCGGTCGTACTTGTGGTAGTCGTCGATCGGGACCGCCGTGCAGCGATCCGGGCCCAGCGCCTGGACGAGCCCGCGCGTGAGCGTGGTCTTCCCCGAAGCGCTGTCGCCGGCGACGGCGAGCATCCTGGGTCGGGTCCGACCTTCGTTGGGGCCCGCCCGCCTCATGCGTATCAGCTTGTCAGGCATCGCTTGCTCCTCATCTTCTCACCGGGTCCAGCGGTCAGTCCTGACCGGGGATGTCGACGTCGACGTGCACGGCATCGACCACGAGTCGCGGGTGTGTGGGCGAGGCCACGAACGAGCGCGTCCGCCAGCCTCCGTCGGTGCGCACCGGGCCACGGAGCAGCTCGCCGCTGGTGACGCTGGTCGCAACGAAGCAGCACTGGTCCGAGGCGACCAGGTCGTCGAGCGTCAACGGCGCGCCGGGTTCGTGCCCTGCCTCGATGATGCGTTCGCGTTCGCCGTCCTTCTGCGGCGCCAGGGCGGCCTGCATGTCGCCCCGCAGTAAGCGCACCGCAGCGGCGGTGATCACCCCCTCGGGCGCCCCGCCGACGCCCAGCAGGACGTCCGCCCGCGAGTCGGGCAGGAGGACCAGCAAGGCCCCGGCCACGTCGCCGTCGGGGATCAGGATCACGCTCACGCCCAGGGCGTAGAGCTCCTTGACCAGCTGCTCGTGGCGGGGCTTGTCCAGGACCACCGCGGTCAGCCGGTCGACCGGCTTGTCGAGCGCCTCGGCGATGGCCTTGAGGTTGTCCTCCGGCGGCCGGGTGATGTCGATGGTGCCGGCGGCTTCGTGACCGACGACGAGCTTGTCCATGTACCACGCGGCGGGGCTGCCCCACAGGTCACCTTCGGGTCCCGCCGCCACGACCGCGATCGCCCCGTCGGCAGCACGGGCGGCGGCGCGGGTGTTCTCCAACGGGTCCACCGCCAGGTCGAAGCGCTGGCCGTCGCCGGTCCCCACGTCCTCGCCGATGAACAGCATCGGCGCGTCGTCCTTCTCGCCCTCGCCGATGACGACGGTGCCACGTCCGGGGACGCTGTCGAGGGCGGCCCGCATGGCTTTGACCGCTGCGGCGTCGGCCTCGTCGCTGTCGCCGCGTCCCACCCACGGGCGGCAGGCCAGCGCAGCCTCTGTCGTGCACCGCAGCAGGTGCAGCGCGAGGGCGTCCATGTCGAGGGTGGTGCCGTCGGTCATCGTCGGGTCCCCTCGGTGGCGGATCGCGAGGCGGCCAGGGTCTCGCGCGCTGTGTCGGCGATGTTTTCCGGGGTGAAGCCGTAGTTCTCCAGCACGACCTCGCCCGGAGCGGAGGCCCCGAACTGCGTCACGCCGATCACCCGTCCGTCGGGACCGGCGATGCCGTCCCAACCCATCGGCACCGCCGCCTCCACGACCACCCGGGGGATGCCGGGTGGCAGGATCTCGGCGGCACGCTGGGGATCCAGCTCGAGGAACTGCTCGCGCCACGGCATCGACACGACCCGCGCTGTGGTCCCGTCGGATGCCAACAGATCGGCCGCCTCCAGCGCCTTCCACACCTCCGAACCGGTGGCGACGAGGACGACGTCCGGCTCCCCGTCGGAGTCGCGCCGGATCCAGGCGCCGTCCTGTCCGATGGTACCGCGTGGAGGTGGCGGCAGGACCGGCAGATCCTGGCGACTGAGGATGATCGCGGTCGGGCCGTCGGTCCGCTCCAGCGCGACGCGCCACGCCTCGCTGGCCTCGTTCGCGTCGGCGGGGCGGAGCACGGCGAGGTTGGGGATGGTGCGCAGGCTCGGGACGTGCTCGACGGGCTGGTGGGTGGGCCCGTCCTCACCGACGCCGAGCGAGTCGTGGGTGAACAGGTAGACGGCCGGGACACCCATCATCGCCGCGAGTCGGATCGCGGGACGTGCGTAGTCGGAGAACACCAGGAACGTGCTGCCGTAGGGGCGGAAACCGCCGTGGAGTCCGATTCCCGTCAGCGACGCGATCATGACGTGCTCGCGGACCCCGAAGTGGATCTTTCGGCCCCGGTAGTCGCCCGGCTTGACCTCGTCGCCTTCGACCTTCGCGACCCGGGTGGAGCCGGCCAGGTCACCCGATCCCCCGACCAGCTCGGGGAGGATCTTGCTCAGCTCCCGCATCGCAGCGCCCGAGCCATCCCGGGAAGCCATCTTCTCGCCGGCGTCGAACTGCGGCAGGACGTCCTCGTAGCCCTCGGGGAGTCGCCGGGCGTGGACGCGGCGCCACTCGCTGGCCTGCTCGGGGTGACCGTCGGCCCACTTGTCGAAGCGCCTTTCCCACTCGTCGTGCTCGCGGCGGCGCTCGTCGGCGAGCTTGGCGCAGTGCTCACGGACGTCGTCGGGGATCACGAACATCTCATCGGGCGGCCAGCCGAAGCGGGTCTTCGTGCGGCGTAGCTGGTCGTCTCCGAGCGCGCCGTCGTGCGCATCGTGCGTGCCCTCCACGTCCGGAGCGCCGTAACCGGCGAGCGTCGGGACACGGATCAGGCTGGGCCGGGTCTCCTCGGCGATCGCGTTGTGCAGCGCCTGCTCGATGGCGTCGCGGTCGTTGCCGTCGTCGATGTCCTCGGTGTGCCAGCCGTAGGCGGCGAACCGCGTCAGCACGTCGTCGCTGTAGGTCACGTCGGTCGATGCGTCGATCGTGGTCTTGTTGTCGTCGTAGAGGATGATCAGCCGACCCAGGCGCAGGTGCCCGGCCAGAGAGGCCATCTCGTGGCTTGCGCCCTCCATCACATCGCCGTCCGAGGCGATCACGTAGGTGCGGTGGTCGACGATCGGGGGACCGTCGTCGGGGTTGTAGCGGGCGGCCAGCATCCGTTCGGCCAGCGCCTTGCCCATGGCGTTGCAGATGCCCTGACCCAGGGGGCCGGTCGTGGTCTCCACGCCCGGCGTGTGTCCGAGCTCGGGGTGGCCGGGAGTCCGCGAACCCCACTGGCGGAACTCGCGGATGTCGTCGAGCGTGAGGTCGTAGCCGAACATGTGCAGCAGCCCGTACAGCAGCATCGAGCCGTGACCGGCGGACAGCACAAAGCGATCGCGGTCGGGCCAGTCGGGTCGGGTGGGGTCGAACCGCAGGAAGCGCGACCACAGCACCCACGCTGCGGGCGCCATCCCCATCGGCAGGCCCGCGTGACCGGATCCGGCCTTCTCGACCGCATCGGCGGCGAGCAGACGCAGCGACACGATGATCCGGCCCTCGAGGTCGTCTGAGGCCGGAGCGAGGTCTGGTTCGGTGGTGGCAGCCGTGCTGGTGCTCATTGACGTGCTCCCTCCGCGATAGAGCGCAGCCGTGGGATGGCCGCCTCGGGTCCGCCCTCGTGGCCGAAGACGGCGCTTCCGGCACAGAATATGTTCGCGCCCGCGCGGGCGGCTCCCGCGATGGTGTCGGGACTGACACCACCGTCGACCTCGACTTCGATGTCGTGGCCGGAGCGGTCGATCAGTGCCCGTGCCGCGGCGATCTTGGGTTCCATCGTCGCGATGTAGTCCTGGCCACCGAAGCCGGGGTTGACCGTCATCACCAGGAGGAGGTCCATCAGGTCGAGCACGTGCTCGACCGCCGTCAGCGGCGTCGCCGGGTTGAGCGCCACACCCGTCCGTGCGCCCAGCTCTGCGATCGCACCCAGAGTGCGGTGCAGGTGGGGGGTCGTCTCGGCGTGGACGATGATCAGCTCGCACCCTGCCTCGACGTAGCGGTCCAGCAGGCGGTCGGGGTTGGCCACCATCAGGTGCGCCTCGAAGCCGAGGCTCACCTGGTCGCGGGTGCCCGCGATGATGTCAGGACCGAACGTCAGGTTGGGGACGAAGTGACCGTCCATCACGTCCCATTGGATCCGGTCCGCGCCCGCCTTCTCGAGCAGGCGGACGTCCTCGCCGAGCCGGGAGAAGTCGGCAGGCAGGACCGATGGGACGATCTGTGCGCCACGGTCCGTTGGTTGCGGATCCTGCTCCGCCGTACCCGTCACGGCGCATCTCCTCTCGCCCGCTCGCGTGGCCTCGCGTCGGGGCCGGTGTTCAGACCGTGCCGTCGACGTCTTCCTGCTCGGCCTCGGCTCGGCGTTCACCGACACCCTAGGACGCCGGCTGTGGCTCGACCTCCCCCTCGGGCGGGGTCGAAGGGGGGATTCCATCGGTGCCCACAGGTCACCTTCGGGCTTGGGTCCCTCCCGGTGCACGCGCTGACCCCGGTCGTTCGGGAACCGGTTGGACGCCGCAGTACGGTGACCGTCGCCGGTTGCCGTCGCCGGCGGCGCCCCACCCCGCGACGTACGATCGGCTGACCATGCCAAGACCCATCCGGGTGGTCCTGGTCGATGACCACCAGATGGTCATCGACGGTCTCAAGGCGATGCTGAGCCGCCATTCCGACGTCGTCGAGGTCGCCGGTGAAGCGCAGACCCGCGACGAAGCGCTCGCCGCGGTCCACGCGGCCGGGCCCGACGTGGTCCTCCTCGACGTCCGCTTGAAGGGCGACAGCGGCCTCGACCTGTGCGTCACCATCCGCGACCTCGTGCCCGACTGCCGGGTGGTGTTCCTGACCGTGTACGACGACGAGCAGTACCTGTTCCAGGCGCTGCGGGCGGGAGCGTCTGGCTTCTTGCTGAAACGCGTCGACGGTGACGAGCTGGTGCGCCACCTGCAGCAGGCCATGGAGGGTGTCACGGTGGTGGACCCGACGCTGGCGGGGCGTGTGGCCGCGTCGGCGGCGCGCCTGCACAGCGGGGAGTTCTGGCCGGGTGCGCACCTGGGCCTCACCCAGCGCGAGAGCGAGGTGTTGGCCCTGCTGGTCGCCGGCCACTCCAACAAGGCCGTCGCCGGTGAGCTCGTCATCAGCGAGGAGACCGTCAAGAGCCACACCCGCTCCATCTACCAGAAGCTCGACGTGTCCGACCGGGCGCAGGCGGTCGCGGTCGCGCTCCGCGAGGGACTGTTCCACTGACCATGGGTGCGCACAGCGACCGCGGCGGGCTGGGTCTCGAGGATCCCGAGCGCGAGCGGACACTGCTGGGTCGAATCATCGACACGATCACGGCCGGGCTCGACCTCGAGGATCTCGTCCACGGCGTGGCGGCGATCATCACCGATGCGACCGCCACCGACGTCTGCTTCGTGCACCTGCTCGACGCGTCGCGCGGCCGGCTCGTGCTCGCCGGCGCCACGCCTCCGTTCGACCGCCTCGCGGGGACCATCGAGCTCGACGTGGGCGAGGGCGTGGCCGGATGGGTGGCCGCGAACGAGGAGCCGGTCGTCCTCGTCGAGGACAAGCGTTCGGACCCGCGGTACCGGTACATCCCCGAGCTCCGCGGCCAGGACTACACCTCGCTCGCGTCCGTGCCGATGGTCAGCGCTCCCGGCCGGCTGGTCGGGGTCCTCAACGTCCATACCCGCGAGAGGCGCGAGTTCGGCTCCGGCGATGTCCGGTTGCTCCGCTCGATCGCCAGCCTGATGGCCGGCGCGGTCGAGAACGCCCGCCTGCACCAGCGGCTGGCGCTACGCGAGCGAGCCCTGGAACGGTTCGCCGAGCGGCTGGTCGAGGCTCAGGAGAAGGAACGCCGGCGCCTGGCGGGCGAGATCCACGACGGCATCAGCCAACGCATCGTCGGCCTGTCGTTCCACCTGTCCGCTGCGGCGGGGGCCACCGACACCGACCCGGGCTTCGCTGCGCAACAGATCGATGCGGCCCGGACCTTGGCTGCCGAGGCGCTCGACGAGACCCGCATCGCGATCGCGGGCTTGCGACCGTCGGTCCTCGACGATCTCGGTCTCGCCGCAGGGCTGGAGGGCCTGGCCCGGACCCTGCCCGCCGTGACGGTCGAGCTCGACGTCGCCGGCTACTGCCAGCTCCCCGATCACGTCGAGACGGCCCTGTACCGCATCGCGCAGGAAGCGATGCAGAACGTCGCCAAGCACGCGGACGCCAGCCGCGTGCGGGTGCGGCTGGCGTGTCGCGATGGCCGCGTGACGCTGGAGATCAGCGATGACGGCAAGGGGTTCGATCCGCGCCCCGTGCCCACCGAGGACCGGGTGACCTACGGGCTGTCGGGGATGCGTGAACGCGCCGACCTGGTCGGTGGGCGGCTGCGGGTCCTGTCGGTCCCGGGAGCGGGGTCGACGATCCGCGTGACCGTCGACCCCGGCAACCTCGCGCGCGCGCGGAGCTAGGCGGCGAGCTCGTCCTCCATGTCGGGCTTGTAGCTCCCGGTCGTTGCCGCACCGTTGCACCGTGCCCGGTGGGCCAGGATCCGCTGGGCTTGTTCGATCTTGGAGTCGTCACCGCCCCAGGTCTCAAGCGCCGGACCCTGGATCGCCCGCGCGTACGAGAAGCTGAGCTTCCACGCGTGCGGACCGCCGCTGTTCATCGCGTTCAGGCGGGCGGTTGCGTCCACCGCGCCCTGACCGCCCGACAGGAACACGATCCCGGGGAGCGCAGCGGGCACCGAGCGGTTCATCGCCCGCACGGTCGCCTCGGCGACCTCCTCGGGAGTGGGCTGCTCGGAGGAGTCCTCGCCGGGCAGGACCATGTTGGTCTTCAGCAGAGTGCCCTCGAGGCGCACGTCCTGACCGATCAGCTCGTCGAACAGCGCCCGCAGCACGGCCACCGTCACGTCCTCGTCGCGGGCCATCGGATGGTCACCGTCCATCAGCACCTCGGGCTCGACGATCGGGACGACGCCGAACTCCTGGCACACCGCCGCGTACCGGGCCATCGCGTGCGCGTTGGCGCGGATGCACGCCTGGGACGGCGTGCCGTCACCGATGGTGTACACCGCACGCCACTTCCCGAAGCGCGCACCGAATTCCGCGTACTCGGCGAGGCGTTCGCGCAGGCCGTCGATCCCGGCGGTGACCTTCTCGCCCGGGTGCAACGGCAGCGGTGCCGTGCTGGCGTCGAGCTTGATCCCGGGGATGATGCCCTTGTCCTGGAGCACCTGCGGGAACGGACGGCCGTCGTCGGTCGACTGGCGGATCGTCTCGTCGTAGAGGATCACCCCGCTGATGCCGTCCTCGAGCCCCGGAGCCGTGAACAGAATCTGCCGGTACTTGCGGCGCGTCTCCTCGCTCGGCTCCACATTGACCGCCTCGAGCCGGCCTGACGCGGTGCTGTTGCTCTCGTCGGCGGCGAGGATGCCCTTGCCGTCCGCCACGAGACTCTGGGCGGTCCCGTCGAGTTCGATGGGGCGGACCTCACGGTCGGGAGTGGCGCTGTCCAGGCTGCGCAGCGTGCGCTCGAGCGCTTCCAGATCCTTGACTTGGGCCATGGGTGTCTCCTGGTTCGCGGGCGGCTCACGTCCATACTGGCGCTTCGACGGTCCCTTGGCCTCCCCCGAAAGTGGGTGGCGCCCGGGCGCCCGGCCCACCGGGCGCGGCTGGGCGGACGTACGGGACCAACTGGTTCAGTGCCGCAGGCGTCGTAACCATCACACCGACGTGGCCTCGACGGCCACACCGGGGAGGATCGGTCCCAACCAGTTCCCCCCCCATCGGGGGATGGCGGGCCGGCCACCGCGGCGTACGGTCGATGCGACTGCTGGAGGTGGGTCGTGCCCGACCGGAACGCCACGCACGTCACTTTCCTCGACGCGGCGGCGGCGACGCTCGAGGACTACCGCGCGTCGGGCGGTGGCCGCGCGCTCGCCGCCGCCCGCGCGCGCGGAGGAGATGCGGTCGTCGACGAGCTCGTCCGCTCGGGGCTGCGAGGCCGCGGGGGTGCGGGGTTTCCCACCGGGGTGAAGTGGCGGGCGGTGCGAGACAGCCCCGCCGGAACCAAGTACGTGGTGTGCAACGCCGCGGAAGGCGAACCGGGGACCTTCAAGGACCGCTGGCTGTTGCGGCGCAACCCGTACCAGGTCCTCGAGGGGCTCGCGATCGCGGCCGACGCGATCGGTGCCAGCCGCGCCTACGTGGCCGTCAAGGCCACGTTCGTGCGGGAACTGGCGCGCCTGGGGCGCGCAGCGGCCGAGATGCGCTCGGACGGCCTCCTCGGCGAGACGCCGATCGAGGTGGTCGCCGGCCCCGACGACTACCTGTTCGGGGAGGAGAAGGCGATGCTGGAGGTGATCGAGGGCCGGCTGCCACTTCCCCGGATCCTGCCTCCCTACCAGGTGGGGTTGTTCGCCGCTGCCATGGCACCCAACCCCACGGTGGTCAACAACGTCGAGACGCTGGCGCACGTGGTCCCGATCATCCGCGACGGGGCGGAGCGGTTCCGGTCGGTCGGGACGGACGGCTCGCCGGGGACCATGCTGTTCACCCTCTCGGGGGATGTGCAGCGGCCGGGGGTCTACGAGGTTGCGCTCGGGACGCCGTTGGGGACCTTGATCCACGACTTCGCAGGAGGTCCGTCGCCAGGTCGTCGCATCAAGGCGGTCTTTCCCGGGGCTTCCAACGCCGTCATGACCGCCGACCAGCTGGACACCGCGCTCGACTTCGACGCGATGCAGGCAGCGGGCTCCGGGCTCGGCTCGGGCGGTTTCGTCGTCTACGACGACTCGGCGTGCGTGGTCGGGGCAACGGCAGCGTTCTCGCGCTTCCTGTTCGTCGAGTCGTGCGGGCAGTGCCCGGCCTGCAAGGAGGGAGCGCGGAAGATCACCGCGTGCCTCGAACGCATCGAACGTGGCACGGGGGCCGAAGCCGACCTCGACACCGTCGTTGAACGGTGTCGCAGCGTCACCGGCGGGAGCCGCTGTGGCCTGCCGGATGGCGAGTCGCTCCTGGTCCGCAGCGCCGTCGAGCGGTTCCGCGAGGAGTTCGTCGCCCACCTCGGACGCGGCTGCCCGCAGCCGCGGCGGCTCCCGTTCCCCGACCTGAAGGACTTCGACGAGCAGGCGGGCCAGTTCGTCCTCGCCGGCCCACACGCATACGACGTGGAGCCGGTCGGTGGTTGAGCACGGCACGCAGATCACCACGGACCCGGGGGTGGCGCCATCGCCGACACGCACCGTGAAGGTCGGCGACCTCGCGCACGGTCCGGTGATCGCGACCGGCCCGGGCGCCACGCTGAGGGAGGCCGCCAGGACCATGGACGAGCACGGTGTCGGCTCGCTGGTGGTCCTGGACGACGGGGCGCTGGTCGGGATCGTGACCGAGCGCGACCTGCTGCGGTGCATCGCGGCAGACACCGATCTGGACTCGTCCCACGTCGAGGCCGCAATGACCCACAGCGTGGTGACCGTCGCCCCCGACTGGGAGGTGTACGAGGCCGCGGCCGAGATGAACGATCGCCGCATCCGTCACCTGGTGGTCACCGATGGGGCGAAGGTGGTGGGCGTCCTGTCGATCCGCGACGTGCTCTTAGCAGGGCAACGCGTGGAGCTGACGGGCGCGAACTGGGCGGTGCTGCGCGACCCGCTCACGTTCACGCTCCGGGAGCGTCGGCGCCTGCAACGCACGCTCCTGCAACTGCCCGGCGGACCGGTCGCCGATCTCGACGTCGACGAGCTGATCGGCGTCCTGGTCGGCAGCTGGTCGTTCGACCTGCCGCTGCCGCCGGATCGCACGGCGCTCGCGACGCTGGCGGACGAAGACCGCCAGTTGCTCCGGGCCGCGGTGGTTGACGAGCTCCCCGATGTCCAGCGGGCTGTGCAGCCGGCTCCCGGTTGGCGTCGCTGGGATCGCTGACGCGAGCGGGCCGTCACCGGCCCGGGGACGCGTCGAAGCGTGGTGGTGGGTGCGGCCGTGCGCGGTCGGTGAGGTGCGCGACGAACAGCTCTGCCGTCGGGGTGGTGTCCAGGTGGGTGACGGCGTGCCACGGACGCTCGATCGGGGTGCCCTCGACGTCGACGACGCGGAGCTCACCCGAGGCCACCTCGCGGTCGACGGCGTCGCGAGAGACCAGGCCGAAGCCCAGGCCGGCGGTCGCGGCCGCGACGACCGCGCCGTTGGAGCCGAGCGTCAGGACGGGCGGGTCGATCCCCGCCGCGTCCATCGAGCGCTGGAGGGCCGCACGGGTCCCCGAGCCGGCCTCCCGCAGGAGCCACGTCTTCGACTCCAGCTGGGCCAGCGACACCCGGCCGGTCGGGGCCCGGCCAGGTGCGGCCACCACCACCAGCTCGTTGGGACGGACGGCCCGGGTCCTCACGTCCGCGTCGGCGGGCGGTCGTCCGGCCAGGGCGATGTCGACCTCGTGCTGCAGCAGCAAGGACCAGACCTGCTCCCGGTTGCCGACCTCCAGTCGCAACCCCACGTGGGGGTAGTCGTCGAGGAACGACGCCAGCGATCGTGGCAGGACGTGTTCGCTGGCGGTCGTAACCGCAGCGATGCGGAGGTTGCCGCGCGTGGGATCCGCCCCTCCGCTGGCAGCGGTCTCGGCCTCCTCCAGCAGACCCAGCACCCGCCGGGCGTACCCGGCGAACACCTGGCCGGCCTCGGTCAGGCGCAACCCTCGGCCGTGCGGCTCCACCAGGTCCGACCCCAGCGACCGTTGTAGCGCGCCGACCGCAGCCGACACGGCCGGCTGGGTCACCACCAGGCGCTCCGCTGCCGCGCGGACCGACCCGGCGTCGGCCACCGCCACGAAGGCGCGGAGCTGTGTGAGCGTCACGTGGCGAACCGTTCGCACGTCGGAAACGAGCAAATGATAAATCGATGGTTATGTGTATTGCCAGATTTCTATACGTCCGACCGGGGGTACCCCGGCCATTGGCGAGTACGTTCGTATGGGTCCGCCCCCATACGGGCTGCCTACACTGGAAAACGTACGGGACAGCACCGATCACACGAGGAGACAGACGACTTATGGGTGGTGGCAACGGAGAACGGTGGGAAGCAGGAGTCCTGCCGTACGTGGACATGGGCTATTACGAACCCGACTACGAACCGCGCGACACCGACATCCTGTGCGCCTTCCGGGTGTCCCCGCAGGAGGGGGTCCCATGGGAGGAGGCCGCCGGTGCCGTGGCGGGAGAATCGTCGACCGCGACGTGGACGGTGGTGTGGACCGACCGGCTGACGCCGTACGAGAAATACCGGGCGCGTTGCTACGACATCCAGGAGGTCCCCGGCGAGGAGAACCAGTTCATCGCGTACGTCGCGTACGGGCTGGACCTGTTCGAAGAGGGGTCGATCGCCAACCTGACGTCGTCGATCATCGGCAACGTCTTCGGCTTCAAGGCGCTCAAGGCCCTGCGGCTGGAGGACATGCTCATCCCGCCGACCTACCTCAAGACCTTCCAGGGTCCGGCGCACGGCATCCAGGTGGAGCGCGACTACCTGCGCAAGTGGGGGCGCCCGCTGATGGGCGGGACGATGAAGCCCAAGCTGGGGTTGTCGGCCCGCAACTACGGCCGGGTGGTCTACGAGGCGCTGCGCGGTGGACTGGACTTCACCAAGGACGACGAGAACATCAACTCCCAGCCGTTCATGCGCTGGCAGGACCGCTACATGAACGTGATCGAGGCGGTGAACAAGGCCTCGGAGGTGACCGGCGAAGCCAAGGGTCACTACATGAACGTGACCGCGGCCTCGACGGAGGAGATGCTCAAGCGCGCCGAGTTCGCCAAGGAGCTGGGCTCGCCGATCATCATGGTCGACCTCACGGTCGGGTACACGGCGATCCAGTCGCTGGCGTACTGGGCTCGTGAGAACAACCTCATCCTGCACCAGCACCGGGCGGGGCACTCGACCTACACGCGCCAGAAGAACCACGGCGTGAACTTCCGCGTCATCGCCAAGTGGATGCGGATGATCGGCATCGACCACATCCACGCCGGGACCGTGGTCGGCAAGCTCGAAGGCGACGCGAACCTGACCTACGGCTACTACGACACCTGCCGTGAGGGCTACCAGGAGCGTGACCTTGGCCGTGGCATCTACTTCACCCAGGACTGGGTCGGGATGCCGGGGATCTTCCCGGTGGCGTCCGGCGGGATCCACGCGGGGCAGATGCACGAGCTGCTGTACCACCTCGGTGAGGACACCGTCCTGCAGTTCGGCGGCGGAACCCTGGGTCACCCGCAGGGGATCGCGGCCGGCGCGATGGCCAACCGCGTCGGCATCGAGGCGATGATCAAGGCGCGCAACGAAGGGCGTGACCTGATGAAGGACGGCCTCGACATCCTCAAGGAGACCGCCAAGAAGCACAGCCCGGAGCTGCAGGCGGCGCTGGACACCTGGGGTGACGTGACGTTCGAGTACGAGTCGACCGATACGGCCGACATGGCCAAATCATCGAGCTGACCCCGACCGGCCCGACGCCGGGCACGCGACCTGCCCGGCGTCGGGTCCCACCAGGCCCGCAGACCAGGCCCGCAGACCAGGAAGGATTTCACGCATGAGCATGAAGCTGAGGCAGGGACAGTTCTCCTACCTCCCCGACTTCACCGAGGAGGAGATCGCCGCGCAGATCCGCTACGCCATCCAGAACGGTTGGGGGATCTCGATCGAGTACACCGACGACCCGCACCCGCGCAACGACTACTGGGAGTTCTGGGACGTCCCGATGTTCGGCATCGAGGACGAGTCAGAGGTCCTCGAAGAGCTGCGCAAGTGCCGTGAGGAGCACCCCAACATCTACGTCGGGCTGACCGCGTACCGGTCGGACCGGAACCGCCAGGGCCCCATGCTGCACTTCATCGTGCAGCGCCCCGCCGACGAGCCCGGCTTCCGGCTCGAGCGCCAGTCCAAGAACGCCCGGGTCCTGAGCTACAAGGTCAACCCGTACGCGACCGAGAAGCCCGCTGGCCAGCGCTACGACGGCAGCAAGTGACCGACTGACAAACAGGGTCGGCTAACCCCAGCCGGCATCCCGCGCCGCCCGGTCGGCATCCTCGGCCGGGCGGCGTTCGCCGTTCCCGCTGAGCGACGACCCGGCGACGTCGCCCGTGACCGGTTGGGCGATGTCAGCGTCCTGACGCGGGGCCGGTTCGGCGATGCCAGCGTCCTGACGCGGGGCCGGCCGCGGCCCCGGTGACCTGCGCAGGGCACGGCGGCGTCCGTGGCCGTTGTGGCCGTGACCGACCACGCGGCGTCCCCACCCGGCGACCGCCGCCGTGAAGCGGCGCGGCGTCGGCCCCCGACCGGGGCGCTTCCCGCGGGCGGAGACGAGCTCCGCCGCGAGCTGATCGCCCAGGGAGCGCATCCGCCGCGAACGCTCCGCCTCACGCAGCCAGTGGGGTTTGAGCCACTCGGGCGGGTTGGCAGCGACCCACACACCGGCGAACAGCAGCGCCACCGCGCCGAACACCGCGATCAGAACGATCAGGAGCGGCCACGGACCCGGGACGGTCATGGCCGCGATCAGAGCCGCCGTCAGCAGCCCGTACAGCGCGACAGGGACCGGCACGAAGCCGAGGTGACGGACGACCAGCGGGGCGTCCTGCGCGAAGTACCACGTGCCCAGCCAACGCAGCCGACCGGCCCGGAAAGACACTCCGACGGCGGCCACGAACAGGGTGGCGGTCCCGATCAGCGCCTCGACGATCATCTCACCACACCCCGTGTTCGTCGGCCAGCGACGGCAACGTACCGCCATGCTCGCGTGGCGGCGTGGACGGCGGCGGAACCGCGGCCCTGATCGCCCGCGCGCACCCCGAGGGTGGCAGCCGGTGCGTTAAGAGACGCGACCTCGCCGCGGCGGCTCAGCCTCGACCGGTTGATCGTCCTTCCACGACCACAGCCCGGTCAGCTCGGCGACGGCGGTGATCGCCATGGTCTCGCGTTCGACCAGCGTCTCGGCGACGGTCGCCAAGAGCGCGGCGTGGTCGCCGAGGATGGTCCGCGCCGCCTGCTCGGCGCGCGCCAACAGCTTGCGCACGCCGGGGTCCGGGCGGCTGGTGCCGGTGGCGTCGGTGTCGTGGTCTCCTGCGTCCGCGGCCAGCTCGAACTTGCCGGTCATCGCCCATCGTTCCACCATCCGACGGGCCAGCTGCGCCGCGTCGTCGAGATCGTCCTCAGCCCGCGAGCTCGGCTCCCCGAACGTGTTGACCTCGGCCGCCCGCCCGCCGAGCAGCACGATCAGCTGGCTCATCAACTCGCGTTTGGTGAGGACCTCACGGTCGTTGCCGAGCGACCACGGCGACCGTGTCGTCGCCCCCGAACGGGTCACGATCGACACCCGCGGGGGCGGTCGCACCCCGCGCAGCAACAGGGCGAGCAGTGCGTGACCCGCCTCGTGGTACGCCACCAGGCGCTTCTCGTCTGGTCCCATCACCCGGTTGTTGCGCAGTCCCGTCACCAGCCGGTTGATCGCCTCGTGCACGTCGTCGGCGGCGATGCGGGTGCGGTGACGGCGAGCGGCCAGCAGCGCCGCCTCGTTGACGATCCGCGTCAGTTCGGCGCCGCTGAGCCCAGCGGTCTGGCGTGCCACGTCCCGCCAGTCGACCTGCCGTGACACCGGCCGCCGTGACGCGTGCAACCGCAGGATCGACTCGCGCCCCGCCACGTCGGGACGGTCGATCAGGATGCGCCGGTCGAACCGTCCCGGTCGCACCAGGGCGGGGTCGAGCAGCTCCGGGCGGTTGGTGGCTCCGACGATCAGCACCCCGGCGGCCGCCTCGAAGCCGTCAAGCTCCACCAGCAGTTGGTTCAGGGTGTGGTCGAACTCGCGGTCGCCCGACATCCCCCCGCTGCGCCGCCGACCGACCGCGTCGAGCTCGTCGATGAACACGATCGCGGGCGCGTCGCGCTGCGCCTGGCGGAACAGCTTGCGGATACGGGCGGCGCCGATGCCCACGTACTGCTCCACGAAGCTGGCCGCCGACACGTAATGGAAAGGCACCCCTGTCTCGCCGGCCAGGGCGCGCGCCAGCAGCGTCTTGCCGTTGCCCGACGGGCCGCACAGCAGAATGCCCTTGGGGAGCTCGGCGCCGACCGCCCGGAACCGTGCCGGGTCGGCCAGGAACTCACGCACCTCGGCCAACTCCGCGATCGCGTCGTCCAGGCCGGCCACGTCCGCGAACGTGACCCCGGGGCGGTCCGCGACCACCTCCGCCAACTCGCCGGCTGGCTGACCGGCGCGGGCCGGGACGCGCGACCACTCCCCGTCATCGTCGCCGGGTCCGCCGGATCCTCCCGCGCTGGAGCCCGCCGCACGACGGCGTGCCCGGCGCGTTCCGGGCATCGCCCCGTTGAGGAACAGGGCTAACAGCGCCCCGACGACGAGCACCGCGGCGGTGAGCAGGAACTCGGGGCGCAGGAGCAGATCCACGATCAAAGCACGCTAGCGGCGCACGACCCTGCGTTCAATGGGCGCCCCGCCCGCGCTCGCGTCCGCGGTGGAACCGGTCCATACTGGACGGCGAGCGACGTCCGACGACGAGCGACGTCCACGACCGGGAGAGTGCGCATGAAGGTGGGCATCGTCGGTAAGGGAGGAGTCGGCAAGACCACGGTGTCCGCGCTGTTCGCGCAGGCCTACCGGGAACGCGGGTCGCGCGTCGTGGCGATCGACACGGACTCCAACCCGAACCTGGGGATCTCGCTCGGGCTGTCGCTTCAGGACACCGAATCCATCCCCGCCTTGCCCCGGTCGGTCGTGGTCGGTCAAGGCTCGGCTGACGCGACAGCGGAGTCGCTGATCGGCGAGTACGGGCGCGCGACTCCCAGCGGGGTGACGCTGCTCACGGCCATGCGCGTCGATCAGGCCGGCGCCGGGTGCACGTGCGGGAGTCACGCCACCGTCCGCAGCCTGCTGAGCGAGGCGATCGACGAGCAGGCCGACGTCACGATCATCGACATGGAGGCCGGCCTGGAGCACCTCAGCCGCTCCGGTGGGACGCTGGCGTACGCGGACGTCCTGCTGGTGGTGATGGAGCCCAGCCGCAAGTCGGTGATCACCGCCGCCCGCACCATGACGCTGGCGGAGGAGCTGGGCATCCCCCGCGTCTACGGCTTGGGCAACAAGGCCCGGGCCGCCGACGACGCGGAGTTCTTCCGCGCGACCGCCGGCGAGTTCGGCGTGCCGCTGGCCGGGGTGATCCCCTTCGCCGACGAGGTGGCTCGAGCCGACCGAGCGGGCGCCGGTGTGGCAACCGGTCCCCCGGCAGCGGTGCGGGTGGAGATCGATCGGGTGATCGACTTCCTGGAGAAGCAACTGGTGGCCACGGCCTAGACGTCCGGCCGGCGACGGTGAGACGGTGAGGGCCGCGAAGGGGACGTGGCAAGCGACCGGAGGGTAGAGATGGGCGCCGACGACGTCCTGGTGGTCACGACGCGCTCCAAGCTGCGCAGCGCCCGGTTCTTCCCGCAGATGATGCTGGCCTCGACGCGGATCCGCCGCCAGCTCGGCCGGACCGAGGGCGTGGTGCGCTGGGCCAGCGTGGTGGCCAGTCCCACCGAGTTCTGGACGATCACCGTGTGGCGGAGCCGCCACCTGATGCAGGAGTTCATGCGTTCCGAGGAGCACGGCGACATCATGTGGCTGTTCTCCAAGTGGCTGGGCTCGTTCTGGTTGATGCGGTGGCGCCCCGGCCAGCGCGAACACGGCGCCTGGTCGGACCTGACGATGTCGCGCCGTCACACCGGTGGCGATGCGGCCAGCGAGCATGGCACACGGGCCGAGCGCGAGCTGGTCGACGAGATGTTCGCCAAGATGCCCTACCTGCGGGTCGCGATGGGCGACGACGGGGTCGCGTCGTACCGCGACGCTCCGCACGTGCAGCAGCACCGCAAGCAGGTCGAAGGCGCGGGCGGAGCGATCGTGCGGATCGAGACCTCGCCACTGCGCACGCCGGTCGCGCTCGCCGAGCTGCGCCGCCACCGCGACCGTCTCCGCAGCAGCCCGTCGTTGCTCGGCGCCGCGGCCGGCGTGGGCCGGGCTGGTGAGGCGTACCTGCTGGCGGTGTGGAGCGACCGGTCTGCCGGAGCGCGGCTGATCGAAGGTGGCTGGGCGCGCGACCTGCGCCGGCGTTGGGGCGACGGGTACTGGGCGTGCGAGTGGCTCCCGGAGAACGAGTTCGGCCACTGGGACGGCCGCCGGCTCCGCAGGGAGCTGCGCCGCCACCGGGGCGCCCGCAGCCGCGCCTCGACCGCCCCCGAGCGGGTCGCACGCTGAGCAGCTTCGCCGCGTCAACGCCAGCGCGTACCCTAATGGCCCCGGCGCATCAGGCGCCGACGAGCCACGGCGGAGAAACCATGTGCCTCGGCATGCCCGGCCAGGTCGTTGCGATCGTCGATGCAGACAACTCCATCGTCGAGGTGGACATCGCGGGCTCCCGCAAGCGGGTGTCGACCGCCGTGCTCGTGGACAACGATCCCCGTCCGGTCGAGGTCGGTGACTGGGTGGACGTCCACCTCGGGTTCGCACTGGCACGCATCAGCGAGGAGCAGGCGCGCGACGTCCTCGCCTTCCTCGAGCAGTTCGACCAGGAGGATGTGCCCGATCCCGCCACGCTGTCCCCGCCGGCCTAGGCGGCCGTCGTGGCCACGGCCGTGGACCCCACCCTCGACGCGTCTCCCAAGCGTGTGGTGGTGGCCTGCTTCGGGAACGTGCTGCGCGGTGACGACGGGTTCGGCAACGTCGTCGCCGATCGTCTGAGCGCTGAGCCGCTCCCCGACGGCGTCACCGTGATGGAGGTCGGGATCGGCGGCATCCATCTGGTGCAGGCGCTGATGGACGCCCTCGACGCGCTCGTCGTGGTCGACGCCGTCGACCTCGGGCGCCCGCCGGGCACCGTCCTGGTCATGCAACCCGACATCGTCGACGTCGGCGCGATGTCCCCCGACGAGCGGCGCGACAACCTCGCGGACATGCACTACGCGACTCCCGACCGGGCCCTGATGCTGGCCCGGGCACTGGAAATCCTCCCCGCCGAGGTCGTTCTCGTGGGATGCCAGGTCGCCGACCCCGAGATGCTCGGTGAGGGACTGACCCCGATCCTCGACGCCGCGGTCGAACCTGCCATCGCCGAGATCCGCCGGGTCGTCGGCGAATTCGGCATCCCCTGGTAACCAGCGACGGCTCACGGGGTAGGTGTTGGGCGCACTTACCTGGCCGTCGAGGCCGCCTCTAGGGTCCGCCGCTCATCGACACGTCTCGGTCCGTGGCCTGCCGGGCTCGGCGACCCGCCGCGTGTCAGGACATGGAGGTCTTTCCATGCGCCGTCCCGGGCTGTCCGGTCTGGTGGTGGCGGCCCTGATCGCGGTGGCGTGCGGCGGTCAGGACGGCGGCGGGGGCGCCACGCCCGGCGCCACCCCAGGCGGTAACGGCGAGCAACCCACCCCGGCTGCCCGGCAGGAGCTGGTGGTCGCCTACGGCGCTGACCAGTTCCAGCTCGAGCTGAACAAGAAGCGGCTGGGGATGTACCCGCTGAACGCCAACATCTGCGAGCCGCCGGTCCAACTCACCGAGGACTTCCAGGTGGCTCCGCTGTTGGCCACCGACTGGGAGTACGTCGGCGAGAACACCTACCGGTTCACCCTCCGCGAGGGCGTCACGTTCCACGACGGCAGCGAGCTGACCGCAGAGGATGCCGAGTACTCCATCGACCTGACGACCGAGGAGCCGGAGACCAACTACAGCTTCCTCGATGCGGGATCAGCCACCGCGACAGGCGACATGCAGCTCGAGATCACCCCGACCCAGCAGAACGTCCGGCTGATCGACCAGATGACGCACCCGACGTACTCGGTCATGCCGTCGGGCACCGACCCGACCGTCGAGCCGGTGTGCACCGGCCCGTTCCGCTTCGTGGAGTACGTCGAGAACGACCATCTGACAGTCGAGCGCAACGACGACTACTGGGGTGAGCCGGCGCAGCTGGAGCGCATCACGTTCCGGTTCATCCCTGACGCGGCGACCCGGGTGTTGGCGCTGCAGTCGCAGGAGGTGGACGCGATCGCTGACGTCGACCGTGCCCAGGTCTCGTCTCTCCGCCAGCAGTCCGGGGTGAAGGTCGTCACCGCCCCGCCGGGGCAGGTCATCGTGCTGTACATCGCTCAGCGCGGCTCAGACGGGAGCGAGAAGATCACCGCCGACCCGGCGGTGCGACGCGCGATCGCGCACGCCATCGACCGCGAGGGTCTGGTCAACGGCGTGTTGGACGGCAATGCCGAGGTCGTGTCGACCGTGAACCCGCCGTCCGTCCTCGGTGAGCGCGCCGACCGCATCGAGGGGGTCGCGCACGACCCTGAGCGCGCCAGGCGCGTGCTGGACGAGGCCGGGTGGACGCAGCCAGGCGGTGGCCAGGTGCGTTCCAAGGCCGGCCAGCCGCTGGCGCTGACGATGATCTACGACTCGTCACGGGTGTCGGCTGACGTCGCGCAGTACGTCCAGGCGCAGCTGGCGGAGGTCGGCATCCAGGCCGACATCGAGCAGCTGGACAAGGCTGCCTACCAGGAGCGGATCGACACCGGGCAGTACGACCTCGACATCGAAGCGCCCAACCAGAACGACTCCAACCCGGCGTTCCTGCTGGCGCTGCGGTGGTACTCCAAGTCGAAGGTCCGCAACGCCCAGTACGTCTCGATCGGCCCGGCCTACGACGCGTTGATCGACCAGGCGCTGAGCGAACCCGACCGCGAGGAGGTCAAGCGGATCGCGGCCGAAGCGATGCAGCTTCTGGTCGACGAGGAGGTCGGGACGGTCCCGCTGGCAGGTACCTTCCGCATCTACGCGGTCAGCGAGAAGGTGCAGGGCTTCGAGCCGCATCCGTCGGGCATCAACCAGAGCTGGGCCACGGTCTGGCTGTCGGAGTGAGGAGCGCAGCGGGGCGCCGATGATCGGGTACACGGCCCGCCGCGTCGCGTCCCTGGTCCCTGTGTGGCTCGGCATCACGCTGATCGCGTTCGCCCTGAACGCGATCACCCCGGGCGACCCTGCGCGCATCATCCTCGAACAGCGCAGCGCCGAAGCCCCGTCGCAGGCGGAGGTCGAGGCGCTACGCGAGGAGCTGGGACTGACCGACCCCCTGCCGGTGCGCTTCGCCCGCTACGTCGGCCACGCCGCGACCGGCGACCTGGGGACCTCGTACCGCACCGGGCAGCCCGTTCTCAGCGAGCTGGCGCGAAGGTTCGTGGTGACGCTGCAGGTCGCGGTGCCCGCGCTGGTGCTGGCCCTGGCGCTGTCGATCCCGCTCGGGGTGGTGGCCGCCTCCCGGCGCAACACGCCGGTCGATCACGTATCGCGGTTGGGGGCGCTGGTCGGCGCGTCGGTGCCCAGCTTCTGGCTGGCGTACCTGCTGATCCTGTGGCTGTCAGTGGGCCTGGGGTTGTTGCCCGTCGCCGGTCGCGGGAGCTGGCGTCACCTGATGCTGCCGTCGGTGACCCTGGCCCTGGGCGCAGCCGCCGGGATAGCCCGGTTGACACGGGCCAGCGTCCTGGAGGTCTTGAGCGAGGAGTACGTCCGCACAGCCCGGGCGATGGGCGTGCCACGCCGTGTCGTCCTGTTCCGTCACGCGCTGAAGAACGCGCTGATCCCGGTCGTGACGCTGGCCGGCCTGCGCTTCGGCTACCTGCTGGGGGGTGCGGTCATCGTCGAGACCGTCTTCGCGTGGCCGGGCCTCGGCAAGCACGTCGTCGACGCGATCCACGACCGCGACTACCCCACGGTTCAGGGTTTCGTGCTGTTCATCGGGACGGTGTTCGTCTTCGTCAACCTGGCGGTGGACGCGCTCTACGTGCGCTTGGACCCGCGCGTCCGGCTGGCCGACCGGGGGCCCGGTGTCGCCGCTTGAGGTCCAGACCGCCGGCGAGCAGCGCCTGGGCGGCGACCTGCCGTCCGAGCGTCACGCCGCGCAGCCACGCGTGCTGCCGCGGCTGGCGCGCGACCGGCTCGCGCTCACCGGGCTCGTCATCATCGGGGTGTTCGCTGTCGGGGCGGTCGCGGCCCCGCTGCTGGCCTCCCACGACCCCAACGTGGTCGACGCTGCCAGCCGGCTGTCCGGCCCCAGCGGTGCCCATCCGCTGGGCACCGATCACCTCGGCCGTGACTTACTCAGTCGGATGTTGTTCGGGTCGCGCTGGTCGCTGGGAACCGCTGCGCTGGCGACGTGCATGGTGATGACGATCGGGGTGGGGATCGGGACGCTGGCGGGGTACTACGGCGGCGCCGTCGGCAGCATCGTCATGCGTGTGGTCGACGTGCTGCTGGCCTTCCCCAGCTTGATCCTCGCTCTGGCCGTTGTGGGGACCCTCGGCCCGGGGATCCGGAACGTCATCATCGGCCTGGTGGTGATCTGGTGGGTCGACTACGCCCGCATCGTGCGGGGCATGGTCCTGGCGCTGCGTGAGCGGGAGTTCGTCGTCGCAGCCCGAGCGCTGGGCGCCACCGACCGTCACCTGGTGGTCCGCCACCTCCTGCCCAACGTGGTCCCGCCGGTTGCGGTCCTGGCCAGCCTCGAGATGGGCACGCTCATCCTGGCGATCTCGGGGTTGAGTTTCCTCGGCCTCGGGGTGCAGCCACCCACGCCGGAATGGGGCGCCATGCTCAACGAGGGGCGCCCGTTCCTGCAGAGCGCCCCCCTGTTGATGGTCTACCCCGGGCTGGCGATCTCCCTGGTCGTGCTCGGCTTCAACCTGCTCGGTGACGGCCTACGCGATGTCCTGGACACCCGGCTGGAGACCTGAGCGTGCATCCGGCGGGTGGCGACGAGCAAGCGGGACACCCGGTGGTGTCCGCACCCGGCGGTGACGAGCGACGGACCGCCGGGTCGGCGGCTGACCGCTGGCGGCGGCTCGTCGAGGCGCGACTGGAGGAGATGGGTCGCCTGCGGCCCGCCGGAGGCGACGTCGGGCCCGCGTTCTGGGACCGCCGCGCCGCTCGGTACGCCGACCGTGTGGCGGGCAGCGCCGAGCGTGATCCGTTCCTGCGGCGGGTGCGTCGCCGCTGCGGGCGTCGCACCACCGTGGTCGACGTGGGCGCCGGAACGGGGCGGTTCGCGTTGGAGCTGGCGCCGGTGGTGGCGCGCGTGGTCGCGGTCGACCAGAGCCCCCGCATGCTCCAGCTGCTGCGCGGCGAGGCCGACCGCCGCGGGCTGTCGAACGTCGAGACCTGCCACGGCCGCTGGGAGGAGGTCGCGGGGATCGTCGGCGATGTGGTGGTGTGCTCCTACGTGCTGCCGGTCGTCGCCGACGTGGCAGCGTTCATCGACAAGCTGGACGCGGCGGCCCGCCGGCGCGTCTTCGTCTACCTCAGCGCCGCCAGCCCCGACCTGGTGCACGACCACCTGTGGCGTCATTTCCACGGCCGGCCCCGCGCCCCCGCCCCGACCTGGCTCGACGCGGTCGCGATCCTCCGCGAGCTCGGGATCGACCCGCACGTCGAGGTGGTCGAGGTCCCGGTCGGGCGGCGGTACACCAGCGTCGCGGAGGCGGTCGACGACCACCACGAGCAGCTGCTGCTGAACGACACGCCCACGTTGCGCCGGGAACTGCAGCGGGTGCTGTCGGCGTGGCTGGTCCGCGACGGTGACCGGCTGCGCCCGCCGCTGAAGACCCTGCCGGGAGCGGTCATCAGCTGGGAATCGGGTCAGGCCAAGCAACGCCCCGTCGACGTCTGAGGGGTCGATCCGGACGCCTCGAGGACCATCTCGCGTACCGGCACGGAGGTCAGCGCGTACCCCACCTGAGGATCACGCAGCGACCGGGAGAACGCCACCCCGATCACCCGGCCATCGGATGTGAGCAGCGGCCCGCCCGACCCGCCCTCGGGCATGTGCGCCAGCAGCTGGTACACGTCACGCCGCACCCGGCCGCTGCCGTACAGGTCGCGGCCCACGGCGGTGAAGCGCCTGAGCACCGCAGCCGGCTCGGAGCGGAACGTCCCGAGCGGGAAGCCCAGGACCGCCCCGGTCGCGCCCCGCTCGGCCGGCTCCGCCTCCAGCTCCAGCGGAACGGTGGCCAGCCCGTCGACGTGCAGCACGGCGATGTCGAGGTCGGCGTCGAACGCCACCGTCACCGCCGCGTCGCGACCGTCGATGCCCTCGATGACGACCTCGCTGGCGCCCGTGACGACGTGGGCGTTGGTGACCACCAGCTCCGGGCCGGCCACGAAGCCCGACCCCTGCTGCTCGACCGGACAGCCCCGGCCGAACACCTTCACCGTGGCTCGCCGTCCCGCGTCGGTGGCGGCGGCGACCTCCGCGTCCGACGGGAGATCGACCGGCTCTGCTGGTTCGGGCTCCAGCCCGGTGAACAGCGACGGAGCGCCGGGCACGTCGAAGGTCCGCCCCAGCTGGGCGAACACCGCCGGGGCCGGCGGCAACACGCCGTCGACCACGTTCAGCACGGCCGAGCCGTGGATCTGGCCGGTGATCACCGCCGCGGGCGCCGCCGCCAACGCCGACGTGAACACCCACATGATCACCAGGAGGGCGAGCGCGGCGACGCCGCCGCCGACGGCACGGTCGGCGGGACCCGCCCCCGCCTCTCGCAGCTGGCCGCGCAGGTGCAGGGCAACGTGGACGCCGACCACCGCCAGGGCCGTCGCGACGCCGAACACCAGCAACAGGGTCACCAGGAGCTGGCCCACGTACCCGCGGAACAAGGGGGTGACGGCCGGTGCGATGATCGCCCCGGCTCCCATGCCGCTCAGGAACCCGGTGAAGAACCCGACTTGCACGGCCGCGCCCGCCAGCGCGCCTTGGAACGCTGCCGAGGCCAGCGCGATGATGATGATGACGTCGAGCAGGTTCACCGACGGGGCGGATCAGGCTTGCGGCTCGGCCACCGGGGGGGCCGCCATGTCGGCCAGCGGGTGCACCTCGTAGCGGGCGAAGTTGTAGACGGGGGACTGGGCCAGCAGCCGCTCGAGCTCCTCGTTGGAGTCCACGTCGTAGATCCATGCCCCGCCGTGTGAGCCGACGATGTGGTAGCGGGCCACCACCTTGCCCTGCTGCTGCAGCGGTTCGGCGTAGTCGGGCATGCGCAACACCGCCCTGATCACCTCCGTCGAGAGCCGGGCGATCTCGATGCGCCACATCACCAGGAACTTCATCCCCACCCTTCGACGTCGACCGCACGAACCTAACCCGTTGGTGGGCCGCGGGACCAGTGCGGTGTGGGATGTCGGCCCAGTGGCCCGTACCGTGTCGCCAAGGAGGAGCCATGCAGCCATCACGTCACGTGTCCCCACCGGCCGGTCCGGTCCTGTTCGCGCGGTACGCCTACCCGCCCAACCAGCTCGGCTACTGCGGTCCGGAGGACCATGGCGCACTCCTCGACTACGGCGCCGCGCAGGTCAGCGACCCGGGGCTGGTGCAGCTGGCACGGGCGTTCACGGGTCCGTGGCCGTACCTGCGGCTGATCGCCGGGGCGGCGGGCATCGACGATCCGTTCGACCGGCGGGTCGTGGAGGCGTACTGGATCGGCAACGGCCTCCTCGACCGCGTCGCCGCCACGGACTTCGGGAAGGCGGTGTGGGAGCGTTTCCGGCGGGTCGCGGGCCGACGCTGGGATCACCTCGCCGAGGCGATCCCGGCCGGGGCGGTCGCTCACCACTCGTTCCACGTCTTCGGCGTCTACCCGTGGGTCGGGTTGTTGGAGTCCGGCCGCTCCGACCATCCGCTGCACCAGCTGGACCGCTGCCGCATCCGTTGGGGACGGGTCGTGACCAGCCTCGGTGACCAGGTCCTCGTCCGGGCCCGGCTGCTCCAGTGGGACGGGTCCGAGCTGTCGCTGGGCGAACCGGAACCGGAGACCGTCGCACGCGCGGTCGACGGGCTGGGATTCGTCGAGGATCTGCAGCCGGGCGACTGGGTATCGATGCACTGGGACTGGGTCTGCGACCGGCTCGACCAGCGTCAGCTCACCAACCTGCGCCGCTACACCACGCGGCAGCTGGAGATCACCAACCGGCGGGTCGCGCACAGCGGACCGGGCATGGTGATGGCCGGTGGACGCTGAGCCACGCACGGTGTCGGGCAGTGGGACACGCGTCCTGCGCTGGGTCGTCGCCGTCATCGCGGTGTTCGCGGTGGCCTGCGCCACCGAGCCGGCCGGCAGCCCGGCCACACCGGGACCGGCGACCGGCCCTGCCGAGCCGTCCGGCACCATCCGGCTGTACACGTCGGTGACCGAGGACACCGTGGCGGCCGTCGTCGACGCCTGGCGCTCGACCCACGGCGACGCGGAGATCGAGGTTCTCCGCGCCCCGACCGGCGAGCTCGCCGGGCGGATCGCGGCGGAACAACGTCAGGGAGGGATCCGCGCGGACGTTCTGTGGCTGACCGATCCGCTGTCGATGCAGCAGTACGCCTCTCAGGGGCTGCTGCGGTCGTGGACACCGGGCGAGCTCGGTGCGGTCCCCGAGCGGTTCAGACAGGAGACCTTCTTCGGGACCCGGATCCTCAACATGGTCCTGGTGCACCAGCCCGATCTGGACCTGGCCCCGGCGGCGTGGCGGGACCTGGCCGAGCGTGACCTCCCACAGCCGGTCGCGATCCCCGATCCGGGCTTCGCGGGGTCGGCGTTCGGGGCGCTCGGGTACTTCGCACTCGCCGAGGACTTCGGCTTCGACTTCTACCGGGCGTTGAAGGAGCGCGGTGCGGTGCAGGTCCAGGCTCCCGGCGACGTCGTCACCGGCGTGGCCGAGGGCCGGTACTCCGCGGGGATGAGCCTGGACAAGACCGCCTTCACCGCGGTCGAGAAGGGCTCGCCGGTCGAGGTGGTCTTCCCCGAGCCCGGAGCCATCGCGATGTACAGCCCGATCGCGGTGGTGGCCGCCACCACCAACGCCGCCGCTGCGGAATCGTTCGCGAACTTCACGCTCACCCGCGACGCCCAGCAGGCGATCGCCGGCACCGGCTGGCAGCCGGTCCGCGACGACGTCGCCTGGGACCGTGGCGGCCCGACGGTCACCCCCGACTGGCAGGAGGCGTTCGACCGTCAGGATCAACTGCTGGAGCAGTACCGGACCATCTTCGGTGGGTGACGTCGCACGCCGGCTGGGGTGGGGCCCGGCCGGGGTGATCGTGGCGGCGGTTCTGCTCGCGCTGATCAGCGTCGTGCCGGTCGTCGAGTTGGTCGCGACCGCCGTGGGGCAGGGTTCCTCCGCGCTCCGCGCGACCTTCGCCCGTCCCGGGTCGGGGCGGGCCGCGTTCAACACCGTGTGGACGGCCGTGGCGGTCACGCCCCTGGCGGTCGCCGGTGGGATGGCGGCAGCGCTGGTCACCGAGCGCACCGCCGCTCCGGGCCGACGGGCGCTCAGGGTGGGGGTCCTGCTGACGTTCCTGGTGCCGCCCTTCGTCTCGGCCGAGAGCTGGGCGCGGGCCTACGGCCCGTCGGGTCTCATCGACGACCTGCTCGGTGTCGCCCTACCGGGGCTGATCGGCCCCGTCGGGGTGGTCGCCGTGATCGCCGTGCACGCGTTACCGCTGGCGTACCTGGTGGTGGCCGGGGCGCTGACCTCACGCGCCGAACCGGACCTGGAGCGCGCCGCCCGCGTCGCCGGAGCGTCGCGGTTGGTGACGTTCCGCACGGTCACGCTCCCGCTGCTGCGCCCCGCCCTGGTCGCGGCCGCGGCACTGGTCTTCGTCACGGCGGTCAACGCCTTCGGGATCCCCGCCGTCCTGGGCCTGCCGGCCGGGTTCGTCACGCTCACCACCCGCATCTACCGCGACCTGGCGTTCGCCGCCGACCCGGCAGCGTTCACCCGGGTCGTGGTGCTGTCCACGACCCTGGCGGTGCTCGCGTTGGCGACGGTCGGCACAGCCGACGCGGCGACCGGCGTCCGCGGCCCGGTGACCCGCACCGGCGCCCCGGCGGGCGGTGCGGGCCCCACCACGCGCCGCCCCCGGGGAGCGGCGGTCGCGCTCGGCGCGTTCCTGGCGGTCACCGCCGTTGTGCCGCTGGGCGCCCTGGTCCTCACGGCGGTCACGCGGGGTGCCGGGCTCGCGCCGGTTCCGGGGAACTGGACGCTGGCGAACTTCTCCCAGGCCCTGTCGGTCACGGCGGTGAGAGCGCTGCGCAACAGCATGGTGCTGGCGGTGGCGACCGCCACCGCGGCGGTGCTGCTGGGTGGGCTGCTCGCGTCACTGCACCGTCGCCGTGCTGGCCGGGCGTTGGGGACCGCGGCGATCCTGACGTTCGCCGTGCCCGGCTCCGCGCTCGCCGTCGCGGTGCTGTTGGCCTACGGCCGCTGGCTGCGCGACACCCTCCTGCTGATCCTCGTGGCCTACGTGGCCAAGCTGTGGGCGCTGGGTCACCGCACGATCGCCGGCGCGGTGGAGGGCCTTCCCCCTGACCTGCCCCGCGCCGCCCGCGCCAGCGGGGCGGGACCGCTGACCAGCCTGCGCACGGTCACCGCACCGCTGTTGCGACCGGCGCTTGCCGGGGCGTGGCTGCTGGTCTTCGTCACTGCCGTGCACGAGCTGACCATGTCGGCGTTGCTGTACGGACCCGGGAGCGAGACGCTGGCGGTGGTGGTGTTGAACACCCTGCAGCTCGGTGACGTGACGGTGACCTCGGCGCTGGCGGTGCTCCTGACCGCGCTGGTGCTGGTCGGGTCCGCGCCACTGTTCGTGCTGCTGCGGCCCCGGACGTGAGCGGGGCGGCACCGGATCAAGCCGCGGCACTCGAGTGCCGCGGTGTGGTGGTGTCCTACGGCGACACCCGGGTCCTGGACGAACTCGACCTCACGGTCGGCCGAGGCGAGGCGATCGCGCTGCTCGGACCGTCCGGCTCGGGCAAGACCACCCTGCTGTACGCGGTCGCAGGGTTCGTCGCCCCGACCGCGGGGAGCCTGCGTATCGCTGGTGAAGAGGTCGCCGGACCCGGTCGGCACCGACCGCCCGAACGCCGCCGCGTCGGGGTGGTGTTCCAGCACTACGCCTTGTGGCCGCACCTGACCGCTCTGGAGACCGTCGCCTACCCGCTGCGGCGCCGCGGGGTCGCCCCCGCCGACGCCGAGCGGCAGGCCCGCGCACTCCTCGACCGCCTGGCGATCGCGGCGCTGGCCGACCGCCACCCCGCCGAGCTGTCCGGTGGACAGCAGCAGCGCGTCGGGCTGGCACGGGCGCTGGCCTGCGATGCGGGGCTGTACCTGTTCGACGAGCCGACGGCACACCTCGACACGCCGCTGCGGGCAGCCTTGCAGGAGGAGGTGGCCGAACGCCGCCAGGAGGCCGAAGCGGCGGCGCTGTACGCCACCCACGACGCGGCGGAGGCGCTGGCGGTCGCCGACCGGGTGGCGCTGTTGCGCGACGGGCGGCTGGTGCAGATCGGCACGCCGCAGCAGGTGTACGAGCAGCCGGTCGACCTGTGGGCCGCGGAGCTCACCGGCCCGGCGGCGGTCCTGCAGGTCGACACGGTCGGCCGCGACGATGCAGCGCGCGTCCGCCTCGGTGACGTCGAGGTCGACGTCGCCGTCGACGGGGCCACCGACGGGGTCACCGACGGGGCGCTCCGCGCGTTGGTCCGACCCGAGTGGACCACGCTGGGCGGGCCACTGCCCGGGGTGGTCCGCCGGGCGTGGTACCGCGGCGCCTACACCGACTACCGCGTGGAGACCGCCGCCGGGGACGTCACGGTGAGGCTGCCTGGCCCGCCGGTGGCACGCGCCGGCGAGCGGGTGGGCTGGCGCCTCGACCGTGTGTGGGTCCTGCGCTCGAGCGTGCGGTAGCCCGGTCGGCGCCTGTCGGCGGCTGGCCTCACGCGCCGCTGACCGCGTGGTTGCCACCGGCCAGCGTCTCGGCGAGGCCGGCCAGGGCCCGCACGGCCGGGGCGTGCGGGTCGAGGTCGATCGGTGCCACACCCTCACGGTCGGCGGTGATGATCACCGGGTCGTCGGGGACCACGACCAGCTGGTGGCGGCCACCGAAGGCATCGCGGATCCGGGCGAGGTCCTCGTCGTCTCGGACCCGGTTCGCGACCACCACCACGGTCCCCAGCTGCTTGTCGCCTGCCAGGTCCGCGGCGCGGGTGCCCACCTCGATCGATTTGGGGTTGGGCTCGACGACGACCAGGACCGTGTCGACGTACCCGGCGCTCATCCGGCTGAGCGTTCCGATGCCGGCCTCGAAGTCAGCGACGACCGTGCGGCCGTTGGCCTCGACCTGGCCGAGCAACTGCTCGGCGTTCAGGCCGCATCAGGGGCAGCCGGAGACCGGGTTGTCGATGCGGTGCACCACCGTGAGCCGGACGCCATCCGGGGCGTCGGAGCCGAACCGGGCCAGCATCTCGTCGGGTTCGGTGGCGTGCGCCTCGGTGCCCTGATCCACGGCCTGACGCAGCGACACCAGCCGCTCGGTCTCGTCCTCGCCGACACCCAGGGACAGTCCGAGGTTGGCGTTGGCGTCGCAGTCCAGTGCCACGACCGGTCGGCCGCCACGGGCCAGAGTGCGCGCCACGATCGCGGACGTGGTCGTCTTGCCCGAGCCGCCCTTGCCGACGACGGCGATCTTCACGTGGGTCCCTCCTGGGTCCGCAGCCGCTCCACCAACGACCTTACCGCCGCCACCGCGGGGCAGTCCGGGACGTCCTCGACCGGGGCGCGGCCGTGCTGCTCGGCGCCGAGGAGGGCTTCGTCCCACGGCACCGCGGCGATGACCTCCAGCTCGGTGCGCTGGGTGATCCGCTCAGCGTCGGCGTCGCCGCGGACCTTGTTGGCGACCGCCACGACCCGCGGGGCGTCCTCGCCGCGCCCCAGGCGCGCCAGGCGCCGCGCTGACAGCAACGACTTGGCGGTGGGCTCCACCACGACCAGCACCGTGCGGGCGAACCCACCCCACCCGAAGAACGGCTGGCGGGTGCCGCCGGGCAGGTCCCCGATCAGGTGCCAGTCACCGTCGCTGAGGCGCTCAGCGATCTCGCGGAACGCGAACTGCGAGCGGACCAGGGTGCTGGAGTGGCCGCGGAGCTTGCCCAGCTGCAACAGCCGCACGCCGTCGGGGCCGGTCGCGGCGTACCGCTCCACCGCCTCGGCGGGGGACAGGTCGCCGCGCAGGACGTAGCGGGGCCCGCCTTCCGGACCTTCCACCACCGCCTCATCGGGGATGCCCGCCTCCGCGACGTCCATCCCCAGCGACAGTGCCAGGCCCGGCATGGGATCCGAATCCAGGACCAGCACCGGATCGCCCCGGCGGGCCAGCAAACGCGCGAACGTCCCGGCGATGGCCGACTTGCCCGACCCGCCCTTCCCGACGAACGCGATCCGCATGGCGGGCACGGTACCTGTCGTGGCGACTGCCACACCGTTCGCCGGCGCGCGCACCCGGTCGGTAACTGCCATGATGCGCGGTGATGTACACGACCTGGCGTGCACTTGGCCCCAGAGGCAGCGATCCCTCCGCCCGCGTCTCGCGCGAACTTGCCGGGCGCGTGTGGCGGCTGGCCCGGCCCTACGGCGGCCACCTGGCGGGCCTGCTGGCGACGATCGCGCTCACCGCGGTCCTCGGCGCGGTGCCACCGCTGCTGTACCGCGCCATCATCGATGACGCCATCGGCGACCAGCGGCTGGGGTTGCTCACCGTCCTGGCGGTGGCGGTGCTGATGGTCGCGGCGGCGGCGGCCACGAGCCAGATCGCGACCCGCTGGTTCTCCTCGCACCTGGGCGAGCGGGTGATCTTCGACCTGCGCGTGACGCTGTTCGAGCACGTCCAGCGCATGCCGTTCGCGTTCTTCACGCGCACGCAGACCGGCGCGCTGATCAGCCGCCTGACCAGCGACCTGGTCGGCGGCCACCGGGCGTTCACCGAGACGATCAGCTCGGTTGGCCAGACGGTCCTCGGCGTGGCGGTCACCGTGGTCGCCATGCTGCTGCTCGACGTCCGGTTGACGCTGATGGCGTTGGCGATCGCCCCGCTGTTCGTGGTCGTGACCCGCCGGATGCGCGGCCAGCTGCACCGGCTCCTCGGCGAGAAGCTCGAGGCGGAGGCCGCCATGGCGACCGACATGACCGAGCGCTTCCAGGTGGGCGGGGCGCTCCTGGTCAAGCTTCTCGGGCGACCCCACCGCGAGGTCGCCGGGTTCGCCGGTCGCGCCCGCCGGGTCCGTGATCTCGGCGTCGAGACGGCGGTGTACAGCCGCATGTTCCACGTCGGGTTTGCGCTGGTCGCCGCCGTGGGCACCGGCCTGGTCTACTGGGTCGGTGGTCGAGCGGTGATCGCAGGGTCCCTGTCGCTGGGCACGATCGTGGCGTTCAGCGCCTACCTCACGCAGCTGTACACCCCGCTGACGATGCTGGCCAACGCCCGCGTGGACCTGGCCACGGCGTTGGTGTCGTTCCAGCGGGTGTTCGAGGTGCTCGACTTCCCGGCGGCGATCGTCGAGCGGCCCGGCGCTGTCGCGCTGCCCCAACCGCGTGGCCACGTCGAGTTCGACCGGGTGTGGTTCCGCTATCCGGCCGCTGCGGAGGTGACGCTGCCGTCCCTGGCGGGGGCCCACATCGAGAGCGACGGCGACCGCCGGTGGGTCTTGTGTGACGTGTCGTTCACGATCGATCCCGGCCACACGGTCGCGCTGGTCGGACCGTCGGGTGTGGGAAAGACCACCACCGCGATGCTCCTGGCCCGCCTCTACGACGTCACCGACGGGGTGGTGCGCATCGACGGCCACGACGTCCGCGAAGTGACCCGCGACAGCCTCGCCGCGGCCGTGGGTGTGGTGGCCCAGGATCCGCACCTGTTCCACGACACCGTCCGCAGCAACCTGCTGTACGCCAAGCCCGACGCCACGGAGCAGGAGCTGATCGATGCGGCGCGCGCAGCGCAGATCCACGATCAGGTGGCCGCGCTGCCCGACGGGTACGACACCGTGGTCGGTCAGCGGGGGTACCGCTTCTCCGGAGGCGAGAAACAGCGCCTGGCGATCGCCCGCCTGTTGCTGCAGGACCCGGCGGTGGTCATCCTCGACGAAGCGACGGCTCACCTCGATTCCGAGTCGGAACGGCTGGTGCAGCGCGCGCTCGCGGAGGCGCTGGCTGGCCGTTCCAGCCTGGTGATCGCCCACCGGTTGTCGACGGTGGTCGCTGCGGACGTCCTCCTGGTCCTGCAAGCCGGTCACATCGCCGAGCGCGGCACCCACCAGGAGCTCATGGCTGCCGGCGGTGTGTACGCGGAGCTGTACAGGAGCCAGTTCCGAGCAGGTTCGCTTGGGCGCCCGGCCACGGGCGGGGCCAACCACGCCCCGCTGGTGACCAGCCACTCGACCGTGGAGGACAGATGATGCCCGAGATCCTGACGCCGTTGCGTGTTGGCATCGCTGCGGCCGTGGTGCTGGCCCTGGCCGTGGGCGCGTGGGCTGCGGGACTGACCACGACCGGCCGGACGGTGGCCGGCCCCCGTCAAGCGCCTCTTGCCGCCCCGACCGCCACGCCCACCCCTCAGACCACCGGCGAGGACTTCGCGGCGATCTGGCGCGAGATCAGCTCCTTCGAAGCGTTCCTGTACTCCCAGCCCAGCCCCGAACTGGTCGACGAGATCTACACCGAGGACTGCTTCTGCAACGCGGTACTCCGCGACCGGCTGGAGGAGATGCGCGCGCGTGATCGCCGGTACGTCTGGGACGGCGACGAGGTGATCGACGTCGAGGTCCGCGACCAGCCCGCTCCCGACCAGGTCGTGCTCGCGGTGACGCTCCGCCTGGGGGCCCGCCAGCTCGTCGAGAACGACGCGGTGATCGACGAGCGCCCCGCCGGACCGCCGTTCGTCCGGGTCGTGCGGCTACAGCGTGGTCCGGACGAGCGTTGGCGCATGGCGCGGCTGCTGGGCGTCGAACCCGGCCCGGGCGCGTCGCCGTAACCGCGCCAGCGACCCGGGCGATCCGACGCTTAGCGCAGGGTCTCGTGGATCAGCTCGGCGACGCGGCGACCGACGCCCGGTACCTCGGTCAGCTCGTCGACGCTGGCGTCGCGGATAGCCTCCACCGACCCGAAGTGCTCGATCAGCGCCTTCTGCTTGGCGTGGCCGACGCCGCTGACCTGCCGCAGCTTCTCGTCCAGCGGCCCGCCGTTGCCGCCACGGACCCCTGCCGTGTCGGCGCGTTGACGCCCACGGGGCTGCTGGCGGCTGGGCGCTTCCTCGGCTGCTGGCTCGGTCCCACCGCCGGCCGTCGAGGGGGCCTCGCGAGCAGGGCTCCGCCGGTCACCCGACGACGGCGTTCCCTGCCACCCGGTCGACGGCCTGTTCCGCGCCTCGTCGGCGCGGAGTTGGTCGCTGGCTCGCTGCAGGTCGTCGCCGACCCGGGAGCTCACGTCCGGTCCCCGCCCGCTCCGACCCTGTCGGCCAGGGGCGGACCAGGTCTCGCCCGACTCGCGCTGGGACTGCTGGCTCGGCGTCCGGCCGCCCATCCCCGGCGGGCCCTGCCACCCTGTGGACGGCCGGTACCCCCGTTCTGCGTGGGCCTGTTCAGTGGCGCGCCGGATCTCGTTCTGGGCCTCGCGTTCAAGGTCCTCACGCGACTGGCCGCCACCGAGAATTCGCTTGAAGAAGTCGAACATACGCACACCTCCTACGAGGAGGGTAGCGCTCGGTCGGTGTGAGGCCCCACCGCTTTTCACCGGCCAAGGCGCGGGTCCAGAAGATCGTTGAGTTCGTCACCGAGCAGGTTGATCCCGACGATCGTGATCACGATCGCCACACCCGGGAAGAGCGCCATCCACCAGGCAGTGCGCAGAAACCGCTGTGCGTCACTTGCCAGCGAACCGAGGCTGACGACCTGCGGATCACCGAGCCCAACAAAACCGAGGCCCGCTTCGATCAGGATGGCGCTGGACGCCACCACCGACAGCATCACGACGGTGGGCGGCAGCGCGTTGGGGAGCACGTGGCGGAGCACGATCCGTCGGTGTGAACCCCCCAGCGACCGGGCGGCGTCGACGAACTCGCGTTCGCGCAGCGTGTAGGTCTCCGCGCGGACGATCCGTGCGGTCCACGTCCACGACGTCAGACCCAGCAGCAGGATCAGGTGGTCCATCCCCGGGCCCCACAGCGCGATCACCACCACGGCGAGGAAGAAGCGGGGCACCACCTGCACCAACTCGGTGACGCGCATCAGCGCATCGTCGACGAGCCCGCCGACGTACCCGGTCACCCCGCCCACCGTCACCCCGACCACGCCGGCGACCAGCGCGACCGCGATCGCGACGAGGAGTGAGGTGCGCAGGCCGTGCACCACGGCCGTGAACAGGTCCCGACCGAGGTCGTCGGTGCCCAGCAGGTGCGCGGCGGAAGGCGGTTGCAGGGCCGGGGCGACCGACGCGAACGGATCCCCCGGGGCGAGCCAGCCGGCGGCGGCGGCCACGACGACGACCGTGGCGGTCAGGCCCGCACCGACCGCCCCGCCAGGGCTGCGAACCAGCCGTCGCAGGCGCACAGGACCGAGCGCGACCACCGTCGCGGGTCCGTCGGTCACGGTCGCGTCACTGGTAGCGGATCCTCGGGTCCAGCCAGCCGTAGAGCAGGTCGGTCACGAGGTTGACCACCACCACCCCGAGCGACACGACCAGGAAGATCCCCAGCAGCACCGGGTAATCACGGGTCTGGGCGGAGCCCAACAGCAGGCGGCCCAGACCCGGCCACGCGAACACGATCTCGACCAGGACGGCCCCCGCGAAGAACATCCCGACCCGTCCTCCCAGCACGGTGATCAGCGGCAGCAGCGCCGTCCGCAGGGCGTGGCGCGTCACGCGGCGCTCGGACAGTCCCCTGGCGCGGGCGGCGCGGATGTACTCGCCACGGCCCGCCTCGATCAGGCCTGTCCGGGCCAACCGGGTGGTGAGCGCGACCTCGGATGCGGCCAGCACCAGGGCGGGCAACGCCAAGTGATGCACGACGTCGAGGAGGCTCCCGATGCCCGTCAGCGACCGGCGGGCGTCGGTCATCCCCTGGATGGGGAACAGGTCGGCGCCGAACGCAAGCGAGATCAGTGCCAGTTGAGCGAGCCAGAACGACGGGGTCGCGTACCCGCAGATCGCGCCGACCCGCAGCGTGACGTCGGCCGGACGGCCCGGCCGTCGCCCAGCCACCGTCCCCATCGCCACCCCGACCATGCTGGACACAATCAGCGCGGTCGCGGACAGCAGTATGGTTGCCGGGAGCCGCTCGGCCACGATCGATGCTGCCGGCCGCCCCGTCGTGAAGGAGGTGCCCAGGTCCCCGCGGGCCACGTTGCCCAGGTACGTCACCAGCTGCACCGGCAAAGGTCGATCGAGACCGAACTTGGCCCGCATCTCGGCGTAGTACGCCGTGTCGCCGTACTGCCCGGCCAGCGCCAGGATCGGATCGCCGGGCGCCAGGTGGATCAGGACGAACGTCATGACGACGATCGCCGCCACGGTCACCGGTACCTGCCCCAGTCGCCGCAGCAGGTACCGCGGGTCCATCCTGGTCTACTCCCGACAGAACGCCGCCTTGGCGAAGTGTCCCGTCCACGGCCGGAAACCACCACAGTCGGCGCGCCACGCGCGGGTGGATCTGCTGTCCACCAACCACATGTACGGCACGTCCTGGACCACGATCTCCTGGATCTGGCGGTACAGGTCCGACCGTTCGTCACGGTCGATCGCACGCACCGCCTCCTCGAAGAGGCGGTCGACCTCGGCGTTGCGGTACTGGGCGGCGTTGGTGAACGGGACGTCGCCGATCTGTGACGAGTCGTACATCCGCCGCACGCCGATCTCGGGGTCGGGGCCGTTGCAGTAGGAGATCACGTTCGTGTCGAAGTCGTCCTGCGCGAACACGGTGTCGGCGAACACCGGCGGCTCCAGCGGCCGCAACTGCACGTCGATCCCGACCGCCCCCAGCTGCTCTCGAACCAGCTCGCCGTACCTGGCGAAGGTCGGGAAGGCCAGGAAGTCGATGCGCAACGGCGTGCCGTCCTCGATGCCGTTGATCCCTTGAGCCACGCGGGGACCGCCGTCCTGCTGGCGCCACCCGACCTCGTCGAGGAGTCGGGCGGCCTCGTCGCGGTCGAACTCGGGGATGTCGACCCCGTCCGCGTGCGCCCACGGGATGCCGCGCGAGATCGGGGCCTCGGCGACGTGGCCCTGTCCGAACTCGATCTGGTCGAGGAAGCGTTGGCGGTCCAGCGCGTGAGCGATGGCCCGTCGGACGCGCACGTCGCCGAGGACGGGGCGGTCGAGGTTGAAGCTCATCGTCATGATGCAGTTCGATCCGCCCGGGTTCGACGCGGTCTGCGCCGTGTCGATGTCGGGGCTGTTACGGACCCTTTCGAGGTCGGGGCCGGGCACGTTCCAGATCCAGTCGACCTCTCCGCGCTCCAGCGCCAGCAGTTCGGTGGCCCGCTCGGGGATGACCCGCATCACGACCGCGTCGAGGAACGGCAGGTCGCGCTCGAAGTAGTCGTCGTTGCGCTCCAGGCGGATCTCCGACCCTTCTGTGTAGGACCCGAAGCGGAACGGTCCGGTGCCCACCGGGTCGGTGTTGGCCGGGTTCTCCTGGGGGTCGGTCCCGGCGTAGATGTGCTCGGCGACGATCGGAGCCTCGGTCACGTCGAGCTGGAGGAGCAGCGGGGCGTAGGGCTGGGTGAACCGGAACTCCACGGTGTGGTCGTCGGGCGTCTCGATGGTGTCCAGCACCCCCGACAGCGACGCTCTCGTCCGGGCGTGGAAGTTCAGCAGAACCTCCTCGAACGAGAACTTGACGTCCGCAGAGGTGAACGGTTCGCCGTCGTGCCAGGTGACGTCGTCGCGGAGGTGGAAGCGGTACAGCGCCCCGTTGTCCTCGACGTCCCAGTCGGTCGCCAGCTCCGGGCGCGGTTCGCCCTCCTCGTCCAGGGCCAGGAGGCCGTTGTAGAGCAGCTCGGAGGCGGTGTGGGTCGCCCCGCTGGTCGTGATCGCCGGGTTGAGGTGGCCGGGGTCGGACGAGATCCCCACCACCAGCGTCCCGCCCCGGACCGGTTCGGCGGTCGCGGTCGTCCCCGGGCCGGTGGGTCCCGCGCCCGGGGGCGGGCGCCGCTGTTGACCCTGGTCACAGGCCACGAGGCCCAACGCGGCGCAGACAGCGATCGTGACGAGCTTGCGCACCGGCGCCCTCCCGGCTGGATCGGGGCGGGACGTTAGAACCAGCGCGACCAGCCGGTAAGTGCGCAACGCATATAGTGCGGCGACGCGGGCCGCGACGCGCGCACCCCCCGACCACGTCGCCGGTGTCGGGACGTGACGAGGGCCGCTACCCGTGCGGCAGCGGCCCTCCAAGGATCTCCAGCCGTTCGATCAGCTGGCACCGAGCTCGTCGAGCCGGGTCTCGATCGCCTCGCGCAGCCGGTGCAGCTCGGCGACCTCCTCGTCCTTCGACTCCGGTGGGGAACAGCACGCGCAGCCGCACGCGCAGCCCTCAGCCGCGTCGGTCACGTTGGTGGTGACCCCGCACCCGCAGGTGCAGGTCGCTTCGGTCTGGGTCGTCATGGATTCACCTCCCTCGGAAGTTTCTGGATCTGGAGCAGGGACGATCCGCACGGCCAGCAGCCGTCACCGGCCACGGCCCCCTCGTCGAGCATGGTGTGGATCTCGTCGCGGAGGCGGCTCAGCGACTCCAGCTGCTCCTCGATCTCGGCCAACCGGTCGGTGAGCAGCTCGCGGGCATGACCGCACGGGCACAGCCCCCGGTCACGGGCCCGCACCAGCGCCGCGATCTCCTCGAGGTGCAGTCCGAAGCTCTGAGCGCGCTTGACGAAGCGCAGCCGCTCGACGTCGTGCTCGCCGAACAGCCGGTAGCCGCTGTCGCTGCGGCGTGACTCCGGCAGCAACCCGATGCGTTCGTAGTAGCGCACCGTGTCGGCCGTCGTTCCAGCGCGGGCCGCGAAGTCCGAGATCGTCATGTGGTCGGTCACGGGAACGAGTGTAAACCTTGAAGTTGACTCCAATGCTAGCGCGCGCGACTTCCCCTTCGTCGATCGACGTCGATGTGGGAAGCCGGGATGTGAGAAGCCGGGATGTGAGAAGCCGGGATGTGAGAAGCCGGCCGGTCCTCCGCCGCGCGACGCCGCCGGACGGGATGGCTCCCGCTCGGCGAGGGCTCGCGCCGCGGCTTGGAGGACCGGCCGGCGGTCGTCGGGCGATCGGATGCCGACCAGCCGCGCTGATCCCCGATGGTCAGCGCGATGGCCGCCCCGAGCGCACCCGTCAACGCCCGACTGACTCCATACCATGCACGTTCTGCCCGACACGTGCAATAGGTGTGTTGTGCACCTATGTGCGGATCGACTGCACCCGCCGGCGCGTCGATGTTGCGTCGCGGTGACGACGACCCGCGCCCGTGCGACCCGGGTGCAACATCCGCTAGCTGCGTTCGACAGATACCCGGGCGGCACTATCATCAGAGTCGGGCCGTGCGGGAGCGCACGGCCGTCGCAGCCGAGGGGGACGTGCATGTGCCTCGGGATCCCCGGGCAGATCGTCGAGATCGCCGACGCCGAGCAGCAGCGCGCCATCGTGGACGTCGACGGGGTACGGCGGGAGATCTCCGTCGCACTGCTCGGCGTCGGCGGTGACAACGGCGAAGACGCGATCGTGATCGGTGACATCACCGGGGAGGACGCCGTCTTCGTCGGCGACTGGGTCCTGATCCACGTCGGCTTCGCCATGTCCAGGATCGACGAGGCGGAGGCCAACGAGACGTTGCGGGCGCTGAAGGCGCTCGGTGACGCCTACGAGCAGGAGATCTCTGACTTCAGCGCTGACGGCGAGATCGATCCCTTCGCTGTGGATCTCCCCGGACCGTTGGAGACCGATCCGGTATGACCGTCCAGCAGCCGGTCCGCAGCGAGTTCGGTGAGCTCGCGGCCGACCTCGCTGCCGCCTCGCTCGCCATGGCGCGTGCCTTCGCGGCGGGCGCGACGATGTGGTGCTGCTCACCGACCTGGCCGCACCACGCCCGGCACGTCGCGGTGGAGTTCGTTCACCCCGTCATCGTGGGCAAGCGCGCGCTACCGGCCCTGATGGTCCCCGCCCACGACGACCTGGTCGGTGCGCTGCGGGTCTCGACGCGCCCGGGCGACCTCGTCCTGGCCGTCAGCAGCGCACACGACCCGGCGGTCCGCGAAGCGATGCGGCGCGCGGACGCGTGGGGCGCCACCACGGTGTGGATCGGGACCGGGAAACGACCTCCCAGCGGGTCCGCTGACCACGTCCTGTGGTTGCACGCCGACGACGTCCTCGCACCCTACGACGGCCGGTTCATCCTGCTGTACCACCTGCTGTGGGAACTCACCCACGTCTGCTTCGAGCACCCCGGCCTGCTCACGACCGACGACGAGGTCTGCACCGATGACGTCTGCATCACCTGCTCCGACGAGGGACGTCTGGCCGAGATCGTGAGCGTCCGCGCCGGTGGGGAAGCGCTCGCCCGCACCGCGCAGGGCTGGGAGAAGATCGACACGACGCTCGTCGGTGACGTCGACGAGCACGATCTGGTCCTGGTGCACGCCGGTTCGGCGCTGTCACGGATCGATCTCGAGGACAGCCGGTGAGCCAACAAGGTGCGGATTTCCTCTACCCGATGATCGACGGCGACGAGCGCGACGCCGGATCGCTCCTCGACGACCTCGCACGCTCGGCGGAGGCCAAGGCCGCCCAGAGCGCTGCCCTGTCGGCCGCCACGCTCCAGGCCTGCGACGCCCAGCTCGACCAGATCGCCGACGCGATGGCCGAGCGGTTCGCCGGTGGAGGGCGCCTGTTCACGTTCGGGAACGGCGGGAGCGCCACGGACGCGGCAGGGGTCGCTGCGCTGTTCACCCACCCGCCCGGCGGACGGTCACTGGCGGGGCGGTCGCTGGCCAGCGACGAGTCGGTGCTCACCGCTCTGGCCAACGACATCGGTTTCGACTGGGTGTTCTCGCGTCAGCTGATCGCCCACGCCCGCCCCGGCGACATCGCGATGGGGTTCTCCACCAGCGGGAACTCCGACAACGTGATCAAGGCGTTCGAGGAGGCCCGTCGGCGCGACGTGCTCACGGTTGGCTTCGCCGGCTACGACGGCGGGGCGATGGGCGCCTGTGCTGACCTGCAGCACTGCGTGATCGTCCGCTCCGACAGCGTCCACCGTATCCAGGAGGCGCAGTCAGCCACCGCGTACCAGCTGTGGAACCGCGTCCAGACCAGGCTCGATGGGGAGGCTGCCGCGTGAAGTTCGTCGACGAGTTCCGAGACCCGGCCGCGGCCCGCACCCTGGTGCGGGAGATCCGCGACCTGGCGGCCCCCGACCGCCACTACAAGTTCATGGAGGTCTGTGGCGGGCACACCCACACGATCTACCGCCACGGCATCGAGCAACTGCTCCCCGACAACGTCGAGCTGGTCCACGGCCCCGGCTGTCCCGTCTGTGTGATCCCGATGGGTCGCATCGACGACGCCATCCACGTCGCCCGGACCCCCGGGGTGATCTTCACCTCGTTCGGGGACATGATGCGGGTGCCCGGCGGGAGCGGGAGCCTGCTGGAGGCCAAGGCGCAGGGCGCCGACGTCCGTATGGTCTACTCGCCGCTGGACGCGTTGAAGGTCGCGTCGGACAACCCCGACCGGGACGTGGTCTTCTTCGCGGTGGGGTTCGAGACCACCGCGCCGTCCACGGCGGTGACCCTGCTCAAGGCCAAGGCGGCCGGGATCCGCAACTTCAGCGTGTTCTGCAACCACGTCACGATCGTCCCCCCGATCCGCGCCATCCTCGAGTCGCCGGACCTGCGCCTCGACGGGTTCATCGGTCCCGGGCACGTCTCCACCGTCATCGGCAACCGGCCGTACCGCTTCGTTACGCGCGACTACGGCAAGCCGCTGGTCACCGCCGGGTTCGAACCGCTGGATGTGCTGCAGTCGGTCTACATGCTGCTGGTGCAGCTGGCCGAGGGCCGCTGCGAGATCGAGAACCAGTACACCCGCGTGGTGCACGACGAGGGCAACCCCCGTGCCCTGCAGATCCTGGCGCAGGTGTTCGAGCTGCGGCCGCACTTCGAGTGGCGCGGCATGGGGTTCATCTCCCAGAGCGCGCTGAAGCTCAACGACGCGTTCGCCGACTGGGACTCCGAGCTGCGCTTCGACGTCCCCGGCGTCCGCGTAGCCGATCCCAAGTCGTGCCAGTGCGGGGAGGTCCTCAAGGGCGTCATCAAGCCGTGGGAGTGCAAGGTCTTCGGGACGTCGTGCACCCCCGAGACGCCGATCGGGACCTGCATGGTGTCGTCGGAGGGCGCCTGCGCGGCCTACTACAACTTCGGCCGGCTGCACGACGTGGTCGCCACGAGCGACGACGTCACCAGCCTGCCGGTGGCCTAGAACAGCCGCGCGACGGCAAGCACCGACGAGGACTGGCCCATGAGCCGCACCGAGGCGTACGACCCCCGCGAGGAGGAGGTCCTCGCCCGCATCGAGCGTTTCCGCCGCAAGCGTCCCCGGCTGAAGGAGGACGCGGTCAATCTCGCTCACGGGGCGGGGGGCAAGGCTTCCGCGGCGCTGGTCGACGCGGTGTTCGTCGAGGCGTTCAGCAACGAGCTGCTGGAGCCGCTTGGGGACGGCGCCGTCCTCGAGCTGCCGTCGGGTGACCGGCTCGCGATGAGCACCGACTCGTTCGTGGTCAACCCGTGGCGGTTCCCCGGCGCCACGATCGGGTCCCTGGCGGTGCACGGCACGGTCAACGACCTGGCCTGCATGGGTGCGCAACCGACGTGGATGTCGGTCGCGTTCGTCTTGGAGGAGGGCCTGGCGGTCGACGACCTCCGCGACATCGTCGAGGACATGGCCGAGGCCGCGGCCCGCGCCGGGGTCACGATCGTGACCGGTGACACCAAGGTCGTGAACAAGGGCGCCGCGGACGGGCTGTACGTGAACACCACCGGGGTGGGTGTCATCCCCAAGGGGCGTCGCCTGGCCGCCGACCTGGTCCGGCCGGGGGACAAGGTGTTCGTCACGGGGAACATCGGCGACCATGGCATGGCGGTGATGGTCGCCCGCGGCGACCTCAACCTCGACGCCGACATCCGCTCGGACACCGCAGCGCTGAACGGTCTCACCGAGACGCTGCTGGACGCCGCACCCCACACGCGGTGGCTGCGTGACCCCACCCGCGGCGGGGTGGGCACCGTCGTGAACGAGCTGGTCAAGGCGACCGATCTGTCGGTGGTCCTGGCCGAACATGCGCTCCCCATCGACCGGACCGTGCTGGGAGCATGCGACATCCTGGGGATCGACCCGCTGTACGTGGCCAACGAAGGCAAGCTGGTCGCGATCGTCCCCCCCGACGAGGCTCGCGCCGCGCTCGACGCGCTCCGAGCCCACGAGCTGGGCAAGGACGCCGCGGTGATCGGTGAGGTCCGCGCCGAACCCGCCGGCACGGTGCTGTTGCAGACCTCGTTCGGCGGCAGCCGCATCGTCGACATGCTCGTCGGGGATCCGCTGCCGCGGATCTGCTGACTCCCGGTGCTGCGCGAACGACGGCGGATCCGGGTCACCGGCACCGTGCAAGGGGTCGGTTTCCGCCCGTTCGTGTACCGCACGGCCGTCGACCTGGCGCTGGACGGGCACGTCTCCAACGACAGCCTCGGTGTGGTGATCGAGGCCGAAGGCGCCCCCGCCGACCTCGACGAGCTGTGCCGACGCCTCGTCGACGACGCCCCGCCGCTGGCCCGCGTCGCCACGGTCGCCACCGAGCGGATCATCGCCCCCACCGCCGACGCGGGCGGCTTCACGATCGTGTCGAGCAGCGAGCGCGGCCCTGCCAACGTCCCGGTCAGCGTCGACGTCGGACCGTGTGACGACTGCTTGGCCGAGCTCGACGACCCGGCCGACCGCCGCTACGGCTACCCGTTCATCAACTGCACCAACTGCGGTCCGCGGTACACCATCACCCGTCGCATCCCCTACGACCGCCCGCTGACCACCATGGCGTCGTTCACGATGTGCGCCCGCTGCCAGGCCGAGTACGACGACCCGGGTGATCGTCGCTTCCATGCTCAGCCCAACGCCTGCCCCGACTGCGGCCCGGACCTGGCCCTGACCGACCCCGCCGGGGTGCCGCAGGCCAAAGGCGCGGACGCCCTCGATCTGACCCTGGAGCACCTCGCCCAGGGCCGCATCGTGGCCATCAAGGGCGTTGGCGGGTACCACCTCGCGGTCGATGCGGCCGACGCGGGGGCGGTCGGGGAGCTGCGCCGGCGCAAGTCGCGCGACGACAAGCCGTTCGCGCTGCTGGTCACCGACCTCGACGGCGCGCGCGCCGTGTGCGACCTCGACGCGCACGCGGAGTCCGAGCTGATCTCACCACGCCGCCCGATCGTGCTGGCCCCCCGCCGCCGCGACGCGCCGGTCGCTGATGCGGTCGCCCCGGGCCTGCCCGAGCTCGGGGTGATGCTCCCGCCGTCACCGCTGCACCACCTGATCGCCACGCGGTTGGGTGGTCCGCTGGTGCTCACCAGCGGGAACCTCTCCGACGAGCCGATCGCGCACGACGACGACGACGCGGTCGCCCGTCTGGGTCCCCTGGTCGACGCCATCCTGTCCCACGACCGCGCCATCCACATCCGTTGCGACGACAGCGTCATCCGTGCAGGCGTCGACGGCCGGCTCCAGCCGATCCGTCGCTCCCGGGGGTACGCGCCCGAGCCGCTGACGCTGCCGTCACCGGCGCAGCGGCAGGTCCTGGCCGTCGGGGCGGAGCTGAAGAACACCGTCGCGGTGGCCAAGGCAACCGCGGTCATCGCCAGCCACCACATCGGCGACCTCGAGCACTACCCGACGTACGCGTCGTTCCTGCAGGCCGTCGAGCATCTGTGTCACCTGTTCGGTGTCGCCCCCGAGGTGGTGGCCCACGACCTGCACCCGGAGTACCTGTCGACCAAGTTCGCGACCGAGTTCGGCCTACTCCCCCACCCGGTCCAGCACCACCACGCGCACATCGCGTCGTGCCTGGTGGACCACGGCGAGCCTGGGCCGGTCCTGGGGATCGCGTTCGACGGGCTGGGGTTCGGGACCGACGGGACGCTGTGGGGCGGGGAGTTCCTGGTCGCCGACCTCGACGGGTTCGAGCGTGTCGGCCACCTGCGACCCGCTCCCCTCCCGGGCGGTGCCGCGGCGATCCGCGAGCCGTGGCGGATGGCGGTGAGCTGGATCGGCGAGGCGCTGGGGCGCGAGACGCTGGAGGCGATCGGGCCGGGACTGGACGACCGCTGGGACGCTGTGGCGCAGGTCGCCACGTCCGACGCGACCCTGTGGACCAGCAGCGCCGGCCGCCTGTTCGATGTCGTGTCGGCGCTGCTGGGCATCCGCGGGCGGGTCACCTACGAGGGCCAGGCCGCGATCGAGCTGGAGGCCCGTGCGCGTGCGGTCCTCCCGGCCGACGCTCCCGTCTACCCGGTCGACGTCGACCACGGGGTCTTGGACCCGGCTCCGCTGCTGGCAGCGATCCTCGACGAGCGCCGACGTGGCGTGGACGTCGCGCGCATCGCGGCGGGTTTCCACGCCGGCCTGGCCGCGGCGACGGTCCGTTTGGCGACCGCGCTGGCGCGGCAACGGCAGCTGGAGACGGTGGCGCTCAGCGGTGGGGTCTTCCAGAACGTCCGGCTCACACACCTGGTCGCCGATCAGCTCCGGGCGCTCGGGTTCGGCGTCCTCGTCCACCGCTCGGTGCCTGCCAACGACGGCGGCATCGCGATCGGACAGGCCGCGATCGCTTCCGGCTGCCGACGGCAGTGACGCGCGGCGGTCAACGACCAGCCGGCGGAGGCGGGATCGACTTGGCCGCCAGGATGTCGCGCTCGTCGACCTGCACCTGCTCGTCCCGCCTGGTGCGGATCGTCAGCACGCCGTCGTCCGACCAGGATTCGAGCTGGCCGAGGACGTCGCTGGGCACCAGCCCGCGCCGGTCGTCTTCGACCCAGCGACGGACCACGACCCGGCGGCCGACGTCGGCACGGGTCAGACGGTTGACGTAGCGGGCGCGCACGCTACTCGCCGCCCAACAGGACGCGCCCGAAGCGGCGTACCTCGGCCGCCAGCACGTCGCCGTGCTCGGCGAGGAAGTGGTCGCCGCCGTCGACCACGTGCAGTTCTTTGGGCTGGGCAGCTGCCTCCACGATCGGGCGCAGCTGATCGAGACTCGTGAACTGATCGCGCGATCCGTGCAGGAACAGCTTGCGTGCCCGCCACTCGCCGAGTCGGTCGACGGCCAGCGGCGGGAGCTCGAAGTCGCCATCGTCGGCGAGCAGTCCCACTCCCACCCATCCGTCGACGCGTTCGTCGTCCAACGCCGACCGCAGCGCGACGTGCGCCCCGAACGACCACCCGACCAGCATCAGGCACGTCTCGGCGCCGGTCTCGTCGATGACACGCTCGACCGCGCCGGCGACGTCGGCGAGTTCGGCCTGCCCCCCGCCGTGGGAACCTTCGGAGCGGCCAACGCCGCGGAAGTTGAAACGCAGCCCCACCCAGCCGTCGCCGACCAGCGCCCGTTGCAGGACCGGCATCATCCACGAATCCATCGATCCGCCGGCCTGCGGGTGCGGGTGACACACGATCGCGGCGCCGCGCGGCGACTGGTCGGGGAGCGTGAGCCGCCCCTCCAGCACGACGCCATCAGCCGCGGCGAAGGAGATCCGGGGCACGCGCCCTCCTGGTTCGGCTTCGCGTCTTGCAGCGATCAGCCGTACGGTACGCGCTGAGACGGCCCGCCCGGAAACACAGGAGACCCTGGTGACGTATGTGATCGCCGAGCCCTGCATCGACGTCAAGGACAAGGCCTGCGTCGAGGAGTGCCCCGTGGACTGCATCTACGAGGGCGAGCGGATGCTGTACATCCACCCGATCGAGTGCATCGACTGCGCGGCCTGCGAGCCGGTCTGCCCGGTGGAGGCGATCGCCTACGAGGACGACGTTCCCGAGGAGTGGGCGGAGTTCACCGCGATCAACGCCGAGTTCTTCGAGGATTCCGTGACCGGGCTGGGCTCTCCGGGCGGGGCCTTCCAGGTGGGGAAGGTCGACGCGGACCACCCCAAGGTCGTCGACCGGGAGGTGCTGTAGCCGCCGGAGCCGCGACTCAACCGAGCGGCAGGATCCCCGGGGTCCGGGCGGCCTCGGGAAGCAGGTCACCCGGCCAGCGCTTGCGCGACGTCATCGACAGCTTGGCGAGCAGGTTCATCGCGACGTCGTCGTCTTCAGCCGGACGGACCTCCACGAGGCCGGCGTCGATCACGCCGCGCATCCACTCCTCGCCCCGCGCCGTGCGCACCATCGCCAGCGTCCAGTCGTTGTCCTTCCCGATCCCCCCGGTGGAGATGTCGGCGTGTTCGGCAGCGAAGTCGGGGCACAGCTTGCAACCGGGTCGGGTGTGGGGATGCAGCTCCTTGAGCGGGATCTCGACGTACCGGCCGTCGCGGGTCCACACCATGAACCGGCCCTTGACGTTGACCTTGATGACGTCGGCGATGTCGATGCCGTGGGCGGCGAGGACCTGGCGCTGCCCGTCGTAGGTGAACGTCTTCGAGCACAGCAGCCCGATGGTCAGCGCGATCTTCCGCCGGTACTTGTTGACGCCCCGCGCTGCGACCGTCCCGTTGATCGACGCCTGGCAGGACATCCCGACCAACGCGACCTGGCGGAGCCGTTCGGCGTCGGCCTGTTGCATCGCCAGGGGGTTCGCCGAGTAGGTGTAGCGTGACCCGGCCGTGGCCACGACGTCCTCGCGGGTGCGGGCCAGGAACGGCTCGGCGTCGAACGGGCCACGCCCGCCATCGACGATCCGAGAGGTCAGAGCAGCCTCGATGCGGTCGGTCTCCAAGCCCCAGATCAGCAGGACCGACACCAACCCCCCGTCCTGTCCGGCGAGGTGGATCGCCTCGTCGGTGGCGCGAGCCAGCAGCAGCGACCGCGCGACGCCGGAGACCTCGTCGGGTCGGCGGAGACGGCCGAACAGTTCCGTGTCGAGCTCGGACTCCCAGGCGCGGAAGCGGGGACAGGCTCGGGTGCAGATGTCGCATCCGCGGTCGCCGGTCAGGCACTGGTCGATCCCCATGCCGTCGCCGATCTGCACGGGGAGGTACTCCGACGTGTAGCCCAGCACGTCCGGGGGGCAGGCCATCACGCAGGCGGCGCATCCCGTGCACAGTCCGGTGTCGACGACCTCGTGGTAGAGCTCTCGCCAGTGGACGTCGCCCACTGCATCCCCTTCCCGCCACCGCATGCGCGGCGCGGGTGCAGGGTACGGCTCACCCCGTGGCGGACGCCAGGTCCAGCGCCGGGCTGCCCTCAAACCCGTCGAGGAGCCTGATGCGGACGCCGCACGCCCGCAGGAAGTCGCGGACATGCTCCCAGCCGTCGTAGCGACCGCCGGAGGCCACGACCTCGGCGATCCCCGAGTTGGCGATGAGCTTCGCGCATCCGAAGCACGGCGCCCCGGTGCAGTACAGGGTCGCGCCGTCGCGCTCCTCGGGCGACGAGAACAGCAGCGCGTTGGCTTCGGCGTGGATGGCGGTGCACGACTCGTAGTCGTGGCCCTGTGGAGCGTCGGAGCGCGCCCGGGGACACGCGCCGTCGGCACAGTGGGGGTAGCCCGACGGGGCGCCGTTGTACCCGGTCGCGACGATGCGGCGGCTGCGCACGATCACCGCGCCGTGCTTGCGGCGCACGCACGTCGCCCGGGTGGAGGCGGCGCGGGCGAGATCGAGGAAGTACTCGTCCCACGACTGGCGGTCAGGGTGGGCGACGCTCGATGGATCCCAGGACGTACGCACGAGGAACCTCCCCCACGCCGCAGCGCGGAACATCACCCGACGTCCCGGGGAAGGCGGTGGGACCGCGAGACGGTCGGCAGGCTAGCACCGCGAACGGTGGTGTGGCCGCCAACGCCGCAGGTTGCGCCCCCGGCGGACGCGGCCCGCCAAGGCGGTCACAGGTTGCCGCGTCTGGCCTGCGCGCGTTCGATCGCTTCGAACAGCGCCTTGAAGTTGCCCACGCCGAAGCCGGTGGCGCCGTGCCGCTGGATGATCTCGTAGAACAGGGTGGGGCGGTCCTGCACCGGCTCGGTGAAGATCTGCAGCAGGTAGCCCTCCTCGTCGCGGTCGACGAGGATCCCCAGGTGCTGCAGCGCGTCCCAGTGCTCATCGATGTCGCCGACCCGGTCGCGGGCGTCGACGTAGTACTGGTCGGGGACCTCCAGGAACTGCACGCCGTTGTCTCGCAGCGCCGTGACGGTCGAGACGATGTCGGGGGTGGACATCGCCACGTGCTGGACGCCCGGCCCGCGGTAGGCCTCGAGGTACTCCTCGATCTGTGATCTGCGTCTGCCTTCGGCCGGCTCGTTGATCGGGAGCTTGATGCGGCCGATCCCGTCCCACAGCACCTTCGACATCAGCGCGGTGTAGTCGGTCGCGATCTCCTGGTCGGAGAAGTGGCGGAACTCGCTGAACCCCAGGATCCGGGCGTAGAAGTCGGCCCAGTCGTTCATCGCACCGAGCTCGACGTTGCAGACGACGTGGTCGATGCTCGACAAGCCGACCGGACGCGCGATCGGGTCGCTGGGGACGGGGCGGTAGCCGGGGAGGTACACGCCCCCGTAGTCGCCACGCTGCACGAACGAGTGGATCGTGTCGCCGTAGGCTGCGATCGCGGCCGCGACGACTTTGCCGTGCTCGTCCTCGAGGACCTCCGGGTCGCGGTGGGGTGTCGCCCCGCGTGCGACCGCTATGCTAAACGCCTCCGCGGCGTCGGGGACCGTGAACGCCACATCGTGGATCCCGTCGCCGTGCAACGCCTGATGGCGGCTGACGGGGTGGTCGGGGTCGAGCCCGGAGGTCACCACCAACCGCACCGCGCGTTGCTGCAGCACGTACGAGGCGCGGTCGCGGAGCCCGGTCTCGGGACCGGCGTAGGCGACCAGCCGGAACCCGAACGCGGTGCGGTAGTAGTGCGCGGCCTGCTTGGCGTTCCCGACCCAGAACTCGATCGCATCCCAACCGATGATCGTGAGATCCTCGGTGTTGCGGTCGGCGGTGCTCACGCGCGCTCCTGTGTGTCCGGCGACCCTCCATGATGCAGGCGCCAGCAACGGACGGCACTGCCCGAGCGGCTCCGCAACACGAGGTTCAGCGGATCGAGACGATCACCGCCCCGACGTCGACCTGACCGTACAGCCCGACGATGTCGGGGTTGGACAGGCGGACGCAACCGTGCGATGCGTCCCGTCCCAACGAGTCGACGTTGGCGGTGCCGTGGAACCGGATGGCGCCGGGGGCCGACCAGTTCAGCGCCCGCAGCCCCAGTGGGTTGTTGGGACCCGGCCCGATCCGCCGGGGCATGCCCCGACCCCAGCCGTTGGGGGAGGGGTTGACCCACGTCGGCCGGTACCGCTTCTGGCTGACGTGGTACACGCCGGTGGGGGTCGGGTCGTTCCCGGTCCCGACCGCGACCCGGTAGGAGCCCGCGACGCGGCCGTCGAGGTACAGATCGAGGCGGTGTTGGCCTTGCCGCAGGAACAGCACCTGCGCGTAGGCAGCCGTCGTCACCTCGGGTCGCAGCTCCTCGGTGACGACCGTCACCGTGTCGGGCCCTCCCCGCAGCGCCGCCAGCAGCGCCTCGGCGGTCGGCTCGAACTGCACTGCTCGGCCGACCCGGTGCGGGGTGGTCCAGATCCGTTCGCGGTTCCACGACAGCTCGGCGTTGGCGGGGGCGATGTACAGCGTGTCGGCGATGGCGCGCACCAACTGGCGCGCCGTGTCGCGGGGCTGGTCGACCGTGACCGTCGCTTCGAACGGCACCTGCCGGCCGCGCCACCGAACCTCGGCCAACGTCCGCCAGGACACGTCACGCGAGGCGTCGATGGCCGCGTCGACGACCTGCTCGGCGTCCGTGGTGGCTCCGAGGTCCCGCAACGACGTTGTCCACGTCCGGTCCTCGAACCGCAGCGTCACCGGCCGGTCCAACACCGGCGCCAACGCGTCCTCGATCGCGGCGAGCGCTCGGGTTCGGTCCATGCCGGCGAGGTCGACCGCTTGGATCACGGCGCCGGGCAAGGCACGGTCCTGCCACGCGTGGCGGTACCGGCGCATGTCGTTGGCGACGGCGGTGCCTGTGGCGGCGACGACGGACACGATCACCGCGGTGACGACGGCCCACGCGCGCCGCGCCGACCGCCTCGGTCGCGCTGTCCAGAGGTCCCCCACACGCGCCCCGTCGCTGGTGGTGTCCGTCACAGTACGACAAGTCAGGTCTGCGGTGCGAGTGGATTGGTGGGGGCATGACCAGCGTCGCGCAGCCCGTGACACCACGACACGGCGCTCGTGCGGTCAACGGCGGGTCACGCCGCGGCGATCAGATCTCCGGTTCGGCGGGGGGGATGAACCCCGGCGGGAGATCGGCCCGGCCCTCCAGCGGCGACAGCTCGAACTCCTGCCGGCCGATGCGCAGAAACTCCACCGGCTCCCCGCCGATCAGGTGCTGGTCGATGATCAGGGGGACGTCCTCGACCGTCACGCCGCCGTACCAGACGTTGTCCGGCACGATCAGCACCGTCGGGCCGACCATGCATGGCTCCAGACACCCGGTGAACGTGACCTTCACGTCCACCAGGCCGCGCTGGCCGGTGAGTTCACGGAACGCGTTGAACACCGCGTCGCCACCCCGTTGGACGCACGACCCGCGCGGATGGTCGGCGGGGCGCTCGTTGATGCACACGAACACGAACCGCTCGGGCATGCCGGCGCGCGCCACGATCGCTCCTGTCGTCACGGCGACCGTACCAAGCGCCTGGCCGGGTGGACGCCTGCGACCGTGGCGTCGCGTGCCATCCTGCGCGGGGCAGGGAGGACGGCGGTGGGCGATCGCGACGGGGACCAGGATGCGACCATCCGGCGGGTTCTGGGCTACACCCGTCGGATCGCCGTGGTCGGGCTGTCGCGCAGCTCGCACCGGCCGAGTCACGGGGTGGCGGCGGCGCTGATCACCCAGGGCTACGACGTCGTGCCGGTCAACCCCCATGCCGACGAGGTCCTGGGCGAGCGCGCGTACCCGTCGCTCGCCGACGTTGTGGGGACGATCGACCTGGTCGACGTGTTCCGTCGCGAGCAGCACCTGCCCGACGTCACCCGCCAGGCTGCCGAGGTCGGAGCCAAGGCGGTGTGGTACCAGCTGGGTCTGCGGTCGGCGGACGGGCGGCGGATCGCCGCCGAAGCCGGGCTGGACCTCGTCGAGGACCGCTGTTTGAAGGTGGAGGTCGCCCGCCTGGAGCACGACATGCAGCTCCCACCACGCTGACTATTCCAGGCCGCGGACCGCCACGGTCGGTGCGCGCCAGCCCAGCAGCGCCTCGGTCATCCGCACCGCGTCGACCGTGCGGGCGACCTCGTGCACCCGCAGGATGCTCGCCCCCCGCAGGATCGCGAAGACCGCGGCCGCCACGCTGCCGTCGACGCGCGCGTCGATGGACGCGTCGAGCGTCTCGCCGATGAAGTCCTTGTTGGACAGGGCGACCAGGACCGGGTAGCCGAGCGCGACGAGTTCCGGCAGGCGGCGGGTGAGCTCCAGCGAGTGGTAGGTGGTCTTGACGAAGTCGTGACCGGGATCGACCACGATGCGGTCGGGGGCGACACCGTGGGCGATCGCGCGGTCGGCCAGCGTCGCGCACTCGGCCACGACGGCCGTCGTGACATCGGGCCGGTACCCGCGGCGGAACGGACGGGTCCGTGGTCGGCCGCCGTGGTGCATGGCGACGTACCCGGCACCGCGCTCGGAGACGACCGCGAGGATGTCGGGGTCGTGGGCGCCGGTCACGTCGTTGACCAGGTCGGCTCCGGCCTCCAGCGCCGCGTCGGCGACCTCCGCGCGGAAGGTGTCGACCGACACGACCACGTCGGCCTCGGCCCGGACGGCCTCGACCAGGGGCACGACCCTGGCGCGCTCCTCGAGGGGACCGACCGGGTCGCCCGGTCCGCCCTTGACCCCGCCGACGTCGATGATGTCGGCGCCTTCGGCGATCATGCTGCGGACGCGGGCGATGGCGGCGTCGAGGTCGAACGTGGCGCCGGGCGGGTAGAACGAGTCGGGCGTGCGGTTCACGATGCCCATGACCGCGATCCGCCGGGTGAAGTCGAAGCGGCGGCGCGACAGCGCCAGCACGGGTCGGCGGCGGTGCGCGACGGCGTCCCCCAGCGGCGTGGCAAGGGAGCCTGTCGTGCGCGGTGGCGCGGGGCCGTGGGGGTGCGCGGCGGTCACGCACACGAGGCTAACCTCGCTCGCCGCGGTGCGGAGGTCGGCGTGGGCGCGTGGGTGGCGGTCGGGGTGGCGGTCGGCGTGGCCTACGTCGCGGTCCTGGTCGCGCTGCTCGCGGGGGGCCGGGCGACGCGTCGGGGACCGCACCCTCCGGACTGGCTGGTCCCCACTCCAGTGGAGGTCCGCCGGATCCGTTTCCCGCTGGCGTGGCGCGGCTACGACCCCGAGCACGTCGATGTCCACCTCGACGCGCTCGCCGCCGCCTACGAGGAGCTGTACGCCGCAGCAGGACCGTCGGTCGTGGCCCAGGCACGGCAGCGGCTGGCGGTCCGGCTGGACGTCGACGACCGCTCACCCTGATCGGCGTCCCGATGCGGGGCTACCGGTGCTGGGCGACGTAGCGCTGGGCGGGGTTGTCGCCGCCCTCCAGCGTCACGGTCGCGCCCCAGTACTCCCGCTGGCCAGGGTCCGGGTTGAACGCGAAGTGATCGAGATCGTGCACGACGCGGTGGGCGAGCTGCAGCGCCTCCGGGTCGCCGCGTTCGGCGCCGATCTGCAGCAGGGTCGCGACCGTCTCGAGGTCCCGGCTGATGGCGGGGTCGTCGACGCGGATCGCCACCTCGCGCAGCTGCCCGGCGATCGGGCCGGCGGTCTGCCGGCGGAAATTGCCGTGATCCAGCGAGCCGATCGCGCCGTAGCCGAGGTCGGCGTTGAGCTGTTGGTGTGCACGGGCGACCGCACCACGCACCGCGTCGAGCTCGTCGCGCGGGACCGCGGCCTGGACGCGTTCCGCGGCCTGTTCGATCCGTTGCCGGTCGGGCGGTTCGAGGGTGTCTCGCACGAGGCGCCAACCGCCGTACGCCAGCGCCGCCAGCGCCGCCAGCGCGGCCAACACCGCAGCCAAAGCGGCCAGCCGTCGTCGCCAAACCCGACCGCCCCCCGCTGTGGTCACGGCGCTGTCGGGGCGTGACACGTCAGGCGGCGTGACACGTCAGGTCAGGAACTCGAGGACGGCTGCGGCGAGCGTGCCGGGGTCTTCGATCGGCACCCAGTGCCCGACGTGCGGGATGACCCGCACGCGGCACACGGGGATGTCGCGACGCAGCTCCTCGGCCATCGCCAGCGGCGTGGAGCGGTCATGCGCGCCGACCACCGCGAGGGTCGGTTGGCCGATCTCCGTGCGGGGGATCTGCGGCGCCTTGACCAGTGCCCGGCAGGACTTGGCGTACATCACCGGGTCGTTGCGCACGAACATCTCCCGGAGCAAGCCGACCGCGCCGGGCATGGTGGCGTGGGTCTGTGCGGAGACGGCCCCATCGAGCCAGGCGTCCACCACGGCATCCATCCCGTCGCGCTCGACGATGTCCGCCCGGTCGCGGTACGCATCGGACGTCGGCGGCTGGAAGTACGAGATGCCGCCCACCAGCACCATCTCGTCACAGATGTCCGGGTCGCTGTGCGCCAGATGCTGGACGATCAGGCTGCCGAGCGAGTGGCCGACCAGGGTCACTGCGGTGAGGTCCAGGTGACGGATCAGGCCACGCAGGTCGTTGGCCCACCCATCGATGCTGAAGCGGCCCTTGCCATCGGAGCGGCCGTGACCGCGCAGGTCGAGCGCGACCACGTGGTGGTGCTGCTGCAGGGCCTGCATGACGCCGTGCCAGACGCTGGCGGTCCCGCCGAGCCCGTGGACGAGCACGACCGGCGGTCCCTCACCGTAGCTAAGGTAGTGCAGCGTGCAGCCGTCGATCTCGGCGAACATCGTGGTCCCTGTCGGTGTCACCGGCCGGGCAACCGCCCGCGGTGTGGCGTCGGCCGGCCGGGATGTTGAGGACCGAGCCTAGCGACGGTCGGAGCGACGACGCGGAGGCAGCTGTTGCGGGTCGCAGTCAGCCGGGAGCTGGCCGCGCCGCCGAGCGTGGTGTGGCAGGTGCTCACCGACTGGGAGCGTCAGGCCGAGTGGATGGTCGATGCGCGTGCGGTGCACGTCACCGGAGACCGACGCCAGGGGACGGGCGTGGAGCTGCGCGTCCCGACCCGGATCGTGGGCCTGACGGTGCAGGACACGATGCGGGTCACCGTGTGGGAGCCGCCACGCATGCTCGAGGTCCGGCACACCGGTCGCCTGATCAGCGGCGTCGGCGCGTTCGTCCTGGAGCCGGCCGACGGTGGCACGCACCTGGTGTGGTGGGAGGAGGTCGATCCGCCGTTGGGTGCGTTGGGGGATCTTGGCGCATCCCTGGTCGTGCGCCCGTACCTGGTGCGGCTGTTCGGACGGAGCCTGGACGCCTTCGCCCGGATCTGCCAACGGGAGGCCCACCGCCGGGACGAGGTGCGCCGCGATGGGTGAGGCGCTCGACGCCAAAGACGCGACCCGCTTCCGTGAGTTCTGGGAAGACGAGCTGCGGGCGGCGGACCTGTACCGGCGTCTCGCTGAGCACGCGGGCGACCGACGCGACGTCTTCCTCGCCCTGGCCGAGACCGAAGAGCGCCACGCCGCCCACTGGGCCGAGCTGCTGTCGGAAGCCGGCGTGGACGACCTGCGCCGGCCTCGGCCGGACCTGCGGACCCGGTTGCTGGTCCTCGTCGCTCGCCGCTTCGGCATCCACGCTGTCCTCCCGATCGTGATCCGTGCAGAGGCCACCGACGCCGACAAGTACCGGACGGTGGCGCATGCTCCCGAAGCGATGTCGCAGGAGGAGATCGCTCACGGCCGCGTCCTGGCGGCGGTCGGAGGCGTGTCCACCGCAGGTGGCCGCATCGCCACGTCCGAGGGTCGCCACCGGACCGGCGCGGGCGGGGCGTTGCGCGCTGCCGTGTTCGGCGTCAACGACGGTCTCGTTTCGAACTTCTCGCTGGTGATGGGAGTCGCCGGTGGGACGCAGGACAACCGCGTCATCCTGCTGGCGGGGGTGGCCGGCCTGTTCGCCGGCGCTTTCTCGATGGGGACGGGCGAGTGGATCTCCGTGCGCTCCCAGACCGAGCTGTACCAGCGCGAGATCGCCATCGAACGCGAGGAGCTGCGCCGGTGGCCGGAGGAGGAGCAGGCAGAGCTCGCCCTGATCTTCCGCGCCAAGGGCATGGCGCACGCCGAGGCCGAAGCGGTCGCCGCGCGGATCATGTCCGACCCCGACGCCGCGCTGGACACGCTGGCCCGCGAGGAGCTGGGCGTCGACCCGGAGGATCTCGCGTCACCGTGGGTGGCCGCGATCTCGTCGTTCGTGTCGTTCGCGCTGGGCGCAGCCGTCCCGGTCGTCCCGTTCCTCATCAGCGCCGGCGTGGCGGCCCTGGTCGCGGCGGCGGCGCTGTCCGCCGCTGCGCTCCTCACGGTCGGAGCGTCGCTGTCGATCTTCACCGGACGAGGAGCGGCCTTGTCTGGCGGACGTATGGTCGGCGTCGGTGTCCTGGCCGCCGCCGCCACCTACCTGATCGGCACGCTCTTCGGGGTCGCGGTGGGTTGACCGGCCGCGGTGCGGGTGCCGGCCCCTGGACGAGCAACTAGCGTCCGACGTCGCGGCCGCTGGAGGCGGGGAGAGGGCCGACCGTGTCGGATGACCAGCAGCGCACCCGTGTGGTCTCCGTGTACCTGACCGAGGACGAGTGGCAGGGCTGGGAGCGACGCCGGCAGGCGGCCGGGCACGACGACCTCGGCGACTGGGTGCGCGCTGTGGTGCGCGTGGCCGCGGGGCAGGTGCCGACCGTCACCGACGATGCCCGTCGCGAGCTGGCGCGCCTCGGCGACCACCTCAGCCAGATGGCGCGCTACTTGCACGTGTCGGGGCAGGTCCCCGCCGGGCTGGATGACACGCTGGCCGAGGTCCGCCGCGCCGCTGCCGCGCTTGCCACGCACCGCTGACGTGCGTCGCGGCGGGGCCTGGGCGACGTTGGCCGGTGCCGTCCTGGTGGTGGCGTGCGCACGCGGTTCGGATCCGGCGCCGCCGCCGTCCTCGCCGACCGCAGCCGCGCCGACCGCGGCAACGGCGACCGACGCGCAGACCGCGCCGCAGGCCGGCGGCTGGGAGCGCCTGGTGGCCGCACCGTCGCGGCGCACGGAGGTGACGGCCGCCACCGACGGGGAAGAGATCGTGGTGGTCGGCGGGTTCGTGGAGGGCGGTGACACCGTCCCCACGGTGGAGATCTTCGACCCGCGGGCTGGCGCCTGGCGCAACGGTCCCGACCTGCCTGTCAGCGTCAACCACGCCATGTCCACCGGCCTGGACGGCTCCGTCTACGTCCTCGGCGGTTACCTCGGCCCCGGCCTCGCGCGCCCCTCGGATCGGGCGTTCCGGCTGCACGAGGGCGCCTGGCAGGAGCTTCCTCGTCTTCCCGAACCTCGTGCCGCCGGCGGGGCGGCGGCGGTGGCCGGCGAGGTGTACGTCGCCGGCGGGGTGGGCCGGAACGGTCTGGCGGACACCCTGCTGATCTTCGATCCGGGCACCGGTTCATGGCGCACGGCGCCGGGGCCTCCCACCCTCCGTGAGCACCTGGGGGTCGCAGCGACCGAGGACCGGCTGTTCGTGGTTGGAGGACGCACCGGCGGGATCGGAACGAACCTGGCCGCCGCAGAGGAGTTCGACGCGCAAGCCGGCGAGTGGCGGCGGTTACCGGACCTGCCGACCGCGCGAGGCGGGATCGGCGCGGCCGGCACGGACACAGGCTTCGTGCTCGCTGCGGGCGGGGAGGACGCCAGCGGGACGTTCGCCGACGCCGAGGCGTTCGACGTGCGTGAGGGTCGCTGGCGGGTCCTGCCACCGCTGCCGACCGCTCGCCACGGGCTGGGCGTGGTGGCGATCGGCGTGCGGGTCTACACCATCGCAGGCGGCCCCGATCCCGGCTACGCGTTCTCCGACGCGGTGGAGGTGATCGAGCTGCGCCGCGAGCCGACGGCGTGATGCGGTGGGCCGCAGTCGTCGCGGCCGCCGCGCTGCTGTCGGGCGGGTGCGGGACCCAGGCCGTGCAGCGCGCCCCGGTGGCACCCGACGACGGCATCCAACTGACCGGCACGCTCGGCGGACGACAGATCCACGTCTCCGACGGCGAGCCCGAGGTGGTGCTCGGCGACTGCGATCCCAACGACGGTGTGGACGAGGACCTGTGCATGGTGACGTTCTCGATCGACGGCGCCCCGCTGGCGCTGGTCATCGACAACCCGGCGGCGCTCGCGGCCGGGGAGCGGTTGCCGGTCGTCGCACCAGCCGGCGCCGGCTGCCTGCCCCACTGCGACGATCTGACCGGCGGGGTGGTGATCGAGGTCCGTCGCGGCCAGCAGCGCCAGTTCGCGACGTCCGGTTCAGTCGTGGTCCGCGAAGCCGACCCGCGGTACGCGGCGACGTTCGCGCTGGGGTTCGGCAAGGGTCGGGTGACCGGCGCCTTCAACGTCCGCCCCGACGCCTGAACAGCCGGACGCCCTGTCGACGTCCGCAGAGCGGACGATCCTCGCCGCAGCCTTGACCGGCCCCCGTGCATCGGCGAGGATGCCGCGCCACCTGAACGGCCTTCGCGGAACCGGTCGGCGAGGTCGAGGTGCCTCTGGAGCCTGCCCGGTTGCCAGAAACCCGGTTGCCAGAACAGCCTCCGACGACGGCGATACAGGAGCAGGTCATGACCGAACAGGGCCAGGTGACGCGGGCGCCGTACCACCAGCACCGACCAGGTGCTCACGGTCTGTGGGCGACAGGACCTCGCGCGAGTGGACCGGCGCCGCTGCCCTGACCGACCGCCGCGGCGGCCACCGGATCGTGGCACACGACCCGTCAGCGGACCCCGTCCCGGCTTGGCTCAGCACTTCCGCGGCGGTCGGCGGGCGCCTGCTGGTGGTGGCGGCGGGCGCGGCGCTGGCGCTGGCGATCTTCGCACGTCTGTACCTGGCAACGGCTCCGGTCGTCATCGCGCTGTTCCTCGCCACGCTCGCGGTTCCGGCCGCCCGCTGGATGGAGCGGGTGGGCCTGCCCCGCACCTCGGCGGCGGCCGCCACCGTCCTCGGCGGGATAGTGGTCATCGCGGGTCTGATCGGCGTGGCGATCCCGCTGTTCATGTCCCAGATGGGACAGCTCGGCCAGCAGGTCCAGCAGGGCTGGGAGTCCATCCTGCAGTGGCTTCAGGGCTCGCCGCTGCCGGTCTCCGCCGACCAGCTCCGGCAGCTCGTCGACCGAGCGGCGCAGCAGGCCCGGGACAACGCCGGCCGGATCCTGACCGGGGCGTTCACCGGCCTGGCGCTGGTCGCCGAGATCATGACGATATTGGTGCTCAGCCTGATCGTGCTGTTCTTCTTCGTCAAAGACAGCGAACCGATCGCCGGGTGGATCCTGCGCCAGGTCCCGGATGGGCGGCGCGCCACGGTGCAGCGTGCCGCAGAACGTGCGTGGGCCACGCTGACCGGCTACACGCACGGCGTGGTGATCGTGGCGGCGGTCGACGCGATCGCGGTCGGCCTGGGGCTCGTCCTGATCGGTGTGCCGCTGGTCCTGCCGTTGATGCTGCTGACGTTCTTCGGTGGCTTCATCCCGATCGTCGGTGCGTTCGCGGCCGGGCTGGTCGCGGTGCTGGTCGCAGTCGTCAGCGGCGGGCCGGTCGACGCACTGCTGGTGCTCGTCCTGTTCGTCGCCGTGCAGCAGATCGAGGGCAACTTCCTGCAGCCGGTGGTGATGGGGCGAGCGGTCCAGCTGCATCCGGTCGTGATCCTGCTGGCGCTCACCGCCGGGGCGACCATCGCTGGCATCGCCGGCGCGTTCCTGGCTGTCCCGGTCACGGCCGTCCTCGCGGCCGTCGGGAACGAGGTGCGCTCGGGCAGCGACCACGACAGCAGCGATCCAGGCTCTCAGCGTGCTGGACGTGAGGCGGCGAGCGCCGAGCCGGACCCGGACGACGCCGAGCCGCGCCCCGCGAACGAGGCCGAGGACGGCGCGTCGTCGTCGCAGCGGCCCGCCGCGGACCAGTCCTAAGGCAGCGCGTCGTCGTCGCAGCGTCCGCGGAACGCGACCCGATCGGCTGGCTACCCGGCGTCCGCCTCGACGTGGATGACCGGAGGATCGGAGCGGGCGACCTCCCCGTCGACGTCCACGCCGATCCTGTTGCGACCGTCGGGTGACGTCCAGGTGCGGAGCCCAGGTCCCTCGCGATGGTCAGCCAGCGTCCCGTGCCCGCACGGGCGTCGCCGCCTCCGCGGGAGCACTGATCGTCTTCCTTGCATGGTGGGCCGGTTGGTTCCCCGGGTTCCTCTCACCCGACTCGCTTGATCAGCTCCGCCAGGTCGACACCGTTGAGTTCAACGACGTTCATCCGGCGTCACACACTTTCCTGATCTGGGCGATCACTCGTCTGTGGGACACCCCCGGAGCTGTCACGCTTGCCCAGGCCGTGGCGATGGCTGCTGCGTTGGGCTATGTCGCCGCGCGGCTAGACGAGAGCGGCGTCGACGCACGCTTGGCGGTGGGCGCGGTATGGCTGATCGCCGCGCTGCCTCCCGTCTCACAGACAACCGTCGCGCTGTGGAAGGACGTGCCGTACACGATCGCAGTCGTGTGGCTCTTCGCAGAGTTCGTGCATCTCGGCAACGACCAGGACGCGGCTTGGTTCAGCCCCACGACAGCGTTGCGCATCGGGCTTGCTCTCGGCCTGCTGACCCTGTTCCGGCACAACGGCATCCTTCCCGCAGCCATCGTGGCTGTGGGAATCGCCATCGCCTACCGACGCCGGCTCCGCCAGGTCTTGGTGGTTCTCGCCACCGCCGTCCTACTTGTGGTGAGCATGCAGCTGGGCGTCTACAGGCTGGCGGACGTCGACACCACCAGGCTCTACGTCGACCCCTTCATCAGCGACGTCGCCGTGGTCTTCGATCAGCATCCGCAGGCGTTCACCGCCGATCAGCGCGAGTACCTGACGCGCATCGCCCCGTACGAGGTGTGGGATGACCACACCTGCGACGACGTCAACCGAGTCTCCTACCATCCCGCCTTCAACAGAGGAGCTCTCCTCGAAGATCAGTCCCGGTTCGTGCGCGTCGCCCTCCACGCCGTTGCGTCACGACCACTGACCGTGGCGGCCAACCACCTGTGCAATGCCTCCTACCTTGCGATCCCCCGCCAACCCGCCGACGCGTACCTGCAGCGTCCGCCCTACGCCATCCCCGACAATGGTCTCGGGATCGCCCGGCAGCCGCTCTCCGGGGTTGCCTACCGGGTGACCCGCCACGTGTTCGTGTGGGCCGAATCGCCCAGCGTTCTCGGTGTGCTGTGGCGGCCCGCCTTGCCGCTGCTGGCCGCCGTCGCTGCTTTCATTGTCGTTGGGACACGCACACAGTGGCGGCTGCTGTGGCCCGCCCTTCTCGTTGGCGCTTTGGTCGTCAACGAGCTCCTGATCGTGATGGCGCAGGAGTTCCGGTTCGTGTTCCCGATTTACCTGACCAGCCTGCTGAGCGTTCCGCTGGCGACCGCGACGGACAACAGCCGTCCGCCACCTGCCTGATCGGCCGACACCGCCCTCGGCGTGCTCACCGGCCCAGCAACGAGCGCAGGCGCGCGGCCAGCGACGATCTGTCTTCAGGCCGGTGGATCGCCGCTTCGCCGACCTCGACCGGGTGATCGGTGGCGACCTCATCGGCGGGGACATCCGGGGGGCTGGCGCTGGCCAGGACCACCAGCGGATCGGCGGTGCGGTTGTCGATGGCGTGGGCCACCCCGGCGGGGACCAGCATCGCCCCGAGCGCGCCGAGCCCGAGCTCGCCTTCGTCGGTGACGAACCAGGCGTTGCCGCCCAGGACGGTGTAGGCCACGTCGACTTCGGCGTACAGGAGCACGTCGGTGCGCTGCCAAGGCTCCAGGCACCAAAGATCGACGGTCAGCACGTCGGTGGCCAGCACCCGGACGCGCACGGCGCGCTCACGGTCGAACGCGGCGTAGTCGCGGAGATCGACCGGGCGGACGGCCGCGCTTGGAACTGGCGAGGCGTCGCCTGACTGGCTCATGGGCGCCCGAGCGTAGCGGCCACCGCATAGCCTCAGCGTGGATGGACCGTCGATGACAGGAGGTGGAGGTGCCCACGTTCGAGGTGACCGCCGCGGAGCTGACCGCGGCAGAGGCCGACGTCGTCGCGATCCCCGCGGTCGCGGCGCCTTCGCTCGACGAGGATGCCGACGAGCAGGCCGATCCCCCGGTGCCGACGCTCGGGCCCGGCGCGGAGCAGCTGGCCGCCGCGATCGACGTGGACCTCGGCGCCGAGTGCCGGGCACTGCGGTTCGACGGGAGCGTCGGGAGCGTCGCGCGGATCCCGACGCGGGGCGCGATCCCCGCGTCGCTCGTGCTGATCGTCGGCCTGGGCAAATCCGAGGACCTCGACGCCGAAGCGGTGCGCAAGGCCGCCGCCGCGGTCGCCGACGCGACGTCCAGACAGCGGTCGATGGCCACGACCATCCCGGCCGGTGCCGATCGCTTGGAGCCGGCCCGCGCTGCACAGGCGTTCGTGGAAGGGCTGTCGCTCGGCGCCTACCGCTTCAGCCACTACAAGTCCAAGACCGACGAGCACCGCCTCGAGCAGGTCGCGGTCCACGGCACCGCGACGGACGCTGTCGGCGATGGCGTCCGCACCGGTGACATCCACGCGCGGGCGGCCGCCGTCGCCCGCGACCTCGTCAACGAACCTGCTGCCAACAAGCGCCCCCCCGGATTCGCCGACCGCGTCCGAACGCTGGTCGACGGCACCGACGTGGACATCACCGTCCTCGACGAGGCGGCCCTGGAGCGGGGCGGGTACGGGGGGATCATCGCCGTCGGGAAGGGATCGGAGGCGCCACCGCGGCTGGTCGAGCTGAGCTACGCCCCAGACGGTGCCGAGCGTCATGTCGCACTGGTCGGCAAGGGCATCACCTTCGACTCCGGCGGGCTGTCGCTGAAGTCCGGGAGCGGGATGATGACCATGAAGATGGACATGGGCGGTGCGGCGGCGGTCGTCGCGACCGTCACGGCCGCCGCGGAGCTGCAACTCCCCGTGCGCCTGACCGGCGTGTTGGCCCTGGCCGAGAACATGCCATCGGCGACGGCGCAGCGCCCCGGCGACGTGTACACCGCCCGCAACGGCAAGACCGTCGAGGTGCTGAACACCGACGCCGAGGGGCGCCTCGTGCTGTCCGACGCGCTGGCTCACGCCAGCGAACGCCAGCCCGACGTCGTCGTGGACCTCGCCACGCTCACCGGCGCGGTCGTCGTGGCGCTCGGAAACCGCATCGGCGGAGTCCTCACCGACCACGACGGCTTGGCCGACGGCCTGCTCGCCGCGTCCCAGACGTCGGGTGAGCGTCTGTGGCGCCTGCCGCTCCCCGACGACTACCGCGAGGACCTCAAGAGCGAGGTCGCCGACCTGAAGAACATCGGCCAGCAGGGCGTCGCCGGGACCATCATCGGTGGGCTGTTCCTCAAGGAGTTCGTCGCCGACGGGATCCCCTGGGCGCACCTGGACATCGCCGGGATCGCCTGGTCGGACAAGCAGTACGGCTACGTGCGCAAGGGCGGGACCGGCGCGCCGGTCCGCACGCTCCTGGAGTGGCTGACCGCCGGCGCCGGCGCCTGACGACCCGCGAGGCAGTCGATCACGAGCCGTCCTCTTCAGCGGACGGGACGCTGGGGGGCTCGCCTTCCGTCGCGCCGCTGCGCAGGTACGCGATCCACCGCCGGTGCGCGAGCTCCTCGTCGCTGAGCTCGTCCTCGTCGACGTCGTCGCGCAGGTGGGCTGGGACGGGGAGCTCCCCGGCGTCGCGGCGCATGGCGACGGCGGTCGCCAGGGCCGTGGTCAGGGGCACCGCCGATATCAGCCCGACCGACCCCACCAGCGTCCGCACCACCTCCTCGGCGACGATCTCGGCGTTGACGATCTCGGCCGCCGGCAGGCCACCCGTCGAGAACAACACGATCAGCGGGATGGACGCCCCGACGTAGGCCAGCACCAATGTGTTCACGGTCGACGCGATGTGGTCGCGTCCCACGCTCATCGCCCGCCGGAACACCTCACCGAAGGACTGGTCGGGGTTGGCCTCGTGGACGGCGAACACGGTCGACGCCTGACTGACGGTGACGTCGTCCAGGACGCCCAGCGCCCCGATCACCAGGCCGGCCAGGACCAGGCCGCGCAGGTCCAGCCCCTCGACCGCGAAGCGAGCCAGGCTCGCCTCCTCCGACGCGAGTCCGGTCAGGTTGGCGAACGCGACGAACGCCACCCCGAGCAGGGCGGTGAGGCCCAACGCCGCGGCCGTCCCGATCAGGGCGGCGCTGGTCTTCACCGTGAAGCCGTGGGCGAGGTACAAGGTGACCAGCATGATCGCGAACGCCCCGACCACAGCGACCGCGAACGGGTTGCTCCCCGCCAGGATCCCGGGGACCACGAACCACACGATGATCGCCAGGCTCAGCGCCAGTCCGGCCAGCGACCGCACCCCGTACCAGCGGCCCACCGCCACCGCGGCGGCCACGAACACCAGGAACAGCACCAGCAATGGCCGCAGCCGGGCGAAGTCCGCCACGTAGTAGGTGCGGTCGGCCTCGCCGATCGTCGCGACGCCGACGCGGACACGGTCACCGTGTTCGAACGCCGGGTAGTCCTCCTCGGCCGTATCGATGCGGAACGTCTCGCCGGCACCCGGCCCCTCGAGGATGGCGACCTCGACCCGTTGGCACGGGCCCGTGCGCTGGAACCCGAACGCCTCCTCGGCCTGAGAGCCGAGGTCGGGGCACTGGTAGTCCTGTGCCTGCACCACGCGACCGGCGTACAGCGGCGGGGCGCCGGGGGCCTGCGGCCGTTGCCCCGGCCACAGCAACCACATCCCAAGGGCGGTGAGGGCCACCAGGACCGCCACGGCGATCAGCATGGCGCGTTCGACGTGCTGCACCGTGCCTCCGTTGCCGGGTCGCACACCGTAACGCCCCGCCGGCTGCCGCCAGTGCCCGACCCACGTTGGTGACCCGTCGACGACCCAGCGCGGTGCGTCGGTGGTCAGGCCTCGAGCTTGGCCAAGAACCGGTTGCGGTCGACCAGCACGCGGCGGTGGCGGACGGTCGCGACGACTTCGCCGTCCTGACGGAGGATCACGTTGAACTCCAGGCGCCGGCCGTGGTGACCGATCAGGGTCGCCTCCACCTCGACGGTCGCCCCGACCGGACTGGGTTTGTCGTGTTCCAGCTCGACGTGCGTGCCGAGCGTGGTCTGCCCCTCCGGAACGTCGCGCCCCACGGCCGTGACGCACGCGTGCTCGGCCAGTGCCAGCACCTTGGGCGTCGCCAGGACGGGGACGTCGCCGGAACCCATCGCGATGGCGGTGGCGTCCTCGGTCACCGTGAAGGTGGTGTGGTGGCGCAGCCCAGGATCGCACTGGCCCATCGGGGACCTCGGTCGGGTGGTCGGTGGGGACGAGGCTACCGTTGGCGGGCCCCGCCCGGAGCCCACCACCTGGACACCCCCGCCGCTGTCCTCGCCGTCGTGCTGCTCGAGATGGCCGTCGGTGGTTCGGCGCTGCTGTGGTGGGCCCCGACCTGGGGCGCCGTCCGCCACGGCTACGAGATGCTGCTCGGAACGACGCTGGGGCTGATGGCCTTGGCGGCGTGGGCAGCGTCGCGCGGCCCCCTCGCCGAACTCTCACTCGCGGTGGACGCTCCCGCGATCCGCGTCACATCGGCCGGGGTGCTGGTCACGGCCACGGCGACCTTCCTGGCGGTCGCCGTCCTGGTGCTGCGACACCCCGGCGTCGCTCGAGCGCTGGGTTCGCTGGGGACGGCCGCGGGGATCGCCACGCTGGTGGCGCTGGCACAGGTCCGCGGGGCCGCCGCCGGGGCGGGTCCGACCTGGCGGGGGGTGGCGGAACTGCTGGCGGGGACCTACTTCCTCGGCGCGGTGTGGAACGGGATGGTCCTCGGCCACTGGTACCTGGTGGAGCGCCGGCTCTCCAACCGCTACATGGTGTGGATGGCGTGGGTGAACGTCGGCGCGGTCGGGGCGGGTCTCGCCTCGGTCCTGCTGTCGGCGACGAACCCGGTCCCGTGCGCGGGGCTGGAGGGCCGGGCGCTGGCGCTGTGTCGCCTGCGGTACTCGCCGCTGCTGTCGGTGGGGAGCGTGACGGTGATGATGGGCGCCGGTCTGATCGTGGTGATCGCCCTGATCGCGGCGTTCAACGTCAAGCTCGCGCGCGAAGGGGGACGATCCATCCAGGCATCCACCGGGATGTTCTACCTTGCGGTGATCCTGGCACCCGCGGCCGAGTTCGCGGCGAAGGTCCGCTTCTTCTAGAAGCCCGGTCCGACGGAGGCGGCGGATGGGAGTCACGTTCTTCGTTGTCCCCCACCCGGACGACGAGTTCAGTGCGTGGACGCTGGTGACGCGCGTCGAACGGCCGGTGCTCCTGCTGATGACCCAAGGGGAGCGCTCCGTGCGCTGCGCCGAGCATGGCGGGATCGGTTCGCAGGCGTGCAAGGACCAGCGCGTCGCGTCGTGGCACCAGTTCCTGGACGCCACCGACTACGTCGCGCGCGACGACCGGTTGGTGTTCGACCTCGGTGACCAGCGCGCCACGGCCGAGGGGGTGTCTTCCGCGATCCGTTCGGCAGCGACGACGTTCGGTGATCCGGACGTTGTGGTGGCAGCCGGCTACTTCAACGAGGCGGAACCCGGCCACATCTACACCCACCCCGACCACCGCGCGGTCCACGAAGCTGTCGCGGCCGGCCCGTGGCCGGCCTGGGGGCGGACCGGGCCACGGTTGGCGCAGGCCACGTTTCACCTCGCCGACCACGACGACTACATGCGCTGCCCCGACGGGCACTTCCAGCGGGCGTACCGGTGGTTGCGTCCGCCGTGCTGGCCCGAGGACGGCGCGGGGACCGGTTTGCAGCAGACCCAACACTTCTGGAGGACGCAGATGGCACGACCGACGTTGCGGATCGCAGGAGCCTCGCGGATCGACACGGCTGTGGCCATCTCGCGCCATGCCTTCCCCACCGGCGCGCAGCAGGTGTTCCTCGCGCGGGCCGACACCGCCGCGGACGCCATCGCGGCCGCCCCGCTGGCGCAACGCGGCCCGATCCTGCTGGTGTGGCCAGACCAACCCCTCCCGCCGGTCGTGCGCGACGAGATCAGGCGACTCGCGCCCCAGCTGGTCGTGGCCCTGGGCGGTCCAGGCGCGGTCCCTCAACGGCTCCTGGACGAAGCCGCCAACGCCTGACCCGCCAGTTGCCAGGCGTCGGGTGTCCTGGCTGGTACGACCAGTACCGACCCGTCCTCAGCGAGTGGCGCAGGTGCTGGGAGGCAGTGCGAGGGTCACAGCGGGCGCGGCTCCTGCCACAACGTCTCGTCCCGTTCCTTCTCCCGCCGCTTCTTTAACGCGTAACCCAACGCGCCCGCTCCCGCCAGGAGGAGGACAACGAACTTGCCCTTCCCGCCTGACGTGTCCTCTTCCTCATCGCTGGTCACAGCCTCCTTGGCGACCTTCCCGGCGAGGGCGACCTTGGCCGCTTCCTTCGCCTTGTCCTTCACCGTGGAGTCGTCGTCCTTGCTCCGTCGGAACACCGCTGGGTCTCCTCGTCGCTGCACGGGTCGATCAGGCGACAGCCTGCCACAGCCGTCTACGCCTCCACGGCCGACTGACCGAAGCGGGCCAGAACCATGCCGCCGTCGAGCGGGATCACCGCGACGTGGATGCCCTCGTCGTCGATGAGGCCCTGCACGAACGCCCGCCGCGACCGTAGTTCCTGGCCGCGTCCGACCGCCGCGCCGAGGAGGACCAGCGTGCCTCCCGGGCGGAGCAGGCGACGGACGTGGTCGCGCAGCTCGTGGTGATCGACGCTCCGCGAGACCACCACGAGGTCGTAGCCGTGATCCGAGAGCCGTGGGAGGACCTCGAGCGGATCGCCGGGGATGGCCCGGACACGGCCCGGTGGTGCTGCTTCCTCGAACGCCTGGCTCGCCAGTGCCTGGATCGCGGGGTCCGGTTCGATGCTGGTGAGCATGCCCCTGGGTGGCATGCCACGGAGCAGGCACAGGCCCGTCATCCCCGCGGCCGACCCGATCTCCACCACGGTCCGTGCGGACACGGCCGCGGCCACCCAGCTCAGGAGCGCGCCCACCGGTGGCGACGGGACAGCCACGTCCACGCCGACGCGGCCGCGGACGGCATCCATGGCCGCGTCCTCGGCCGCAGCCAGCTCGGTGAGCTGAGCCAACGTGAGCTCGTCGGGGACGGCGGGCCCACCGGGAGTGGAGACCTCAGCCTCGGATCGCGAGGGACGAGGGCCGGTGGGACGGAACAGCTCGTCGGCGCCCGGAAGGCTCGCTCGACGTTCCACGGTCGCCTCCTGATCGGCCGCCGAACGCTAGCAGGCATCGTGCGGTCCGCGCGCGCAGATTCGACACCTCGGGAACCTCCGGCCACGGCACCGGCGTTGCCCCCAGACGTGACACGTGCTGCTCCACCGCCTCTGTTGGAGGGGCTCCGAGGCGTGCTCGGCGGTACGCTCGCGCCGACGCGCGACGACAGGACGCCTGTGCTCGGGGGCCCGTTCCGAGCTATCAACGGTTCCGCGCCGGCCGCCTCCGGTGATGACGTCGATCGGTCTGCGGCGGCCGGAACAGACCCCGTCCCCACCTGGGACGAGGTTGCGACGCGGTACGGCCACAAGATCTACACGATCGCGTACCGGCTGACCGGCGATCCCGAGGAGGCCAAGGACCTCACCCAGGACGTCTTCGTGCGGGTGTACCGCAACCTCGACAAGTACCAGCCGGGCACGTTCGAGGGCTGGCTGTACCGGATCACCAAGAACCTGTTCCTCGACCGGGTGCGTCGGCGCAAACGGGTACGCCTCGAGCCGCTCCCTGAGGACGAGTGGCGACAGCCTCAGGACGCCGGTCCCGGTCCGGAGGCCCGCTTGGAACAGGGCCTGCTGCGGGGCGACATCGAACAGGCACTGACCGAGCTTCCCGCCGACTTCCGCACGGCGGTGGTGCTGTGTGACGTGCAGGGCCTGTCCTACGAGGAGATCGCGCGCGCCACGGGCTGGCCACTGGGCACGGTGCGCTCGCGCATCCACCGGGGTCGCAAGCTTCTGCGCGGTGTCCTACAGAGCGCCGCTGACCGCCGCGACGCCGATGCGTGACGCGCGGTCGCGCTGGCCGTTCGGCGAGCGCCACGAGGAGGAGCGGCTGTCGGCGCTCCTCGACGACGAGCTGGACGACGACGAGGCGCTGGCCGTCACCCGCCACGTCGCTCGCTGCCAACGCTGCGAACGTGAGCTGACCGCGATCCGCCTGGCTCGGCTGGCGTTGCGTGCCCTGCCGGCGGTCGAGCCGCCGGCGGAGCTGTGCCGGGCCCTGCTCCGACCGCCTCGGCGTGCCCCGCGACGCTGGCGGTGGGCGGCCGCTTCGGTCGCCGGTGGGCTGCTCGTGGGCGCCGCGGCGTTCCTGGCCGGGCACGACGGCGGCACCATCGCGCCACCTGTGCATGTCTTCGTGGTGGATCATGCCGTCCGCAGCGACAGCGGCCCGGTCCTCAGACCGGTCGACGTCGACCGCTGACCGTCGATGCGCGGTGGTGCGCCTGCGCGCGTGCGTCCTCGGTGGGTCGGGCTGGTGGCGCTGGGGGCGACGCTGCTCGCGTTCAGCGGCGTCCAGGCGGACGCCGACGAGCGCCAACCCTGGCGCGAGGTGCTCGAGCGGGCCGTGGAGGCCGGTCGTGACCGTGCCTACCGCGGTCAGCTGGTGGTCGTCTCGTTCGGCGCGCACGGACCGACCGTCGACCAGTTCTCGGTGTCACAGGGCGCGGACGGCTCGCTGGTGACCGACCGCACCGGTTCGTGGTTGCTGGGTCAGCGCGGTGATGAATCGTTCTTCGGTGACCACCAGACAGGGACCCTGCTTCGGCTGGGCGCGGTCGAACGCACGGGACTGCTCCTGCACCGACTGGCCCGGAAGTACGAGGTGTCCCTGGATGGTGCTGCGGACGCCGCCGGCGGCGCGGCGGCGGTGGTGGTGCTCCGCGAGCGCGGCGCACCTCATGTGCGTGAGCGTCTGTACGTCGATCGCCACACCGGCCTGCTGGTGCGCCGCGAGACCTACCGCGCCGACGGCCAGCCGGTGCGGCTGGCGACGCTGACGTCGGTCGATCGCACGCCGACCGACCTGCCCCCGGTCGAGTCGAGCTGGCCCCGCGAGGTTCGCCCGACACACGCCCCGGTGTCGCGGCGGAGCGTGCGCATCCTGCGCGAGGTGGGTTGGGTGGTTCCCGACGAGTTGCCCGGCGCCTTCCATCTCGTCGACGCCTCCGCGGTCGGTGACGGCGAGGGCTCGTCGCTGCACCTGTTCTACAGTGATGGCCTGTACACCCTGTCGGTGTACGAGCAGCACGGCACGCCCGACGGTCAGGCGCTCTTGGCGCAGGGTGCGCAGCCCGGACGCTTGGGTCGGCTGCACGTCTTCCGCTTCCCACGCGCGCAACCCGATGCGTACGTGTGGGGCGGAGGGGGGCTGACGTTCACGGCGGTCAGCGACGTGGCCCCCGACGCGGTGGCCGAGGCGCTCGAGGCGCTGCCGCACGATCCGCCGCCCTCGGTGCTGCGGCGTGTGGGCCGAGGCCTACGCCGGGTCGGGACCTGGCTGTGGCCGTTCCACTGACGTGTCGCCGTGGGGACTGAACCTCGGACACGCGGTCGGTCAGGTCGGGGACAGGAGGCACGATGGAACAGCGTGATGAGAGCGACGGGGCCTGGGCGGTTCAAGACCCACGCCACGGTCCCGCCACCGCGGTCGCCGAGCCCGACCGCACGGCGACCGTCACCGCCCCGGGTCGCCGCCCTGCGCGGCGCGGCACCGCCACCGTGGTGCTGGCTGCGCTGGTCGGAGCGGTCCTGGGGACGGCCGCGACCTTGGCCCTGGCGCGCACCGCCGCAACGTCGGCGCCGCAGGTCCGTGCGCCAGTCGTCGAGGACCGTGGCGACGACCTGCTGTCGCCGGTCGCGGCCGTCGCCGAGGCGGTGGTGCCCAGCGTCGTGCGGATCAACCGTCTCACGGTTCGCGACGACGCAGGTGTGGAGGAGGGGCTGGGCTCGGGTGTGATCTACCGCTCCGACGGCTACATCATCACCAACAACCACGTCGTCGAGGGTGCGGAGCGTCTCCAGGTCCGCTTCGCCGATGGTGAACCGGTCCCGGCGGAGGTCGTGGGGACCGACGCGCTCACCGACGTCGCCGTCCTGAAGGTCGGCCGTGCAGGCCTTCCGGCCGTCAACGTGCGCGACGAGCCGGTCCGGGTGGGGGAGTTGGCGGTCGCGATCGGGAGCCCCTTCGGGTTGGACGCCACCGTCACCGCGGGGGTGGTGTCGGCTCTCAACCGCAGCATCGATGCTCCGATCGCCGGGGGGGTGATCTCGATCCCCAACGTCGTCCAGACCGACGCCGCGATCAACCCGGGGAACTCGGGCGGGGCGCTGGTGGATTCGCGAGGTCGCTTGATCGGGATCAACACCGCGATCCTGGGCACGGTCAGGATCGCGGGACAGGCGGGGAACATCGGGGTGGGCTTCGCGATCTCGGCGCACGATGCCGTCGCGGTCGCCGACAAGCTGATCGAGCAGGGGTTCGTGCGCCACGCCCGTCTGGGGATCCAGGCACGCGACCTCACGCCGAGCGTGGCCCGCGACTTCGGCATCGACGTCTCCGAGGGGGTGCTGATCGATCAGGTGGAGCCCGCAGGTCCAGCGGCGGAGGCGGGCTTGCAGCCCGGGGATGTGGTGATCGCCGCGGATGGACGACCGGTGGCGGGCATGGACCAGCTCGTGGCCGAGATCCGCGCCCGGGAGCCGGGTGACGTGCTGTCGTTGACGGTGGTGCGCGGCGAACGCGAGTTGCAGGTAGATGCCGTCCTCGGCGAGTGGCGCCGGTAGGCTGGCCTGCTGTCATCGGCAGGAGCAGCGTGGGCAACGTCGGCTTCCAGGAGCTGTTGGTGATCGCCGTGCTCGCCCTGTTGGTGTTCGGTCCCGACCGTCTTCCTGAGCTCGCGCGGCAGGCCGGCAGGGCGCTCGCGCGTGTGCGCGAGGAGACGTCACGCAGTGTGACCGAGCTGAAGCAGGCCGCCGACCTCGAGGACCTCAACCGGGAGCTGCGGGGGGTCCGGGCCGAGCTGCGCGCGGCCGGCCGGGACCTGACCGGCCTCGACCGCCCCGCGGGAACCCGGCGGGTCGAGTCGCCGCCGCCCACCGACCCCGACGCCACGTGACGGCCGGTGTCCCGGGGGCGTGAAGCGGATCCGACAGGCGGTGGTCCTGGTGGTCGCCGCCTCCGCGGTCGCCGCGTCCTACCTGGCGATGCGCATCCCCGATCTCGAGGCCGCTGAGCGGGCGCTGGCCGTCCGCGTCCGCCGTCCCCGCGGCCCGATCGTGGACCGGGCCGTCTCCGCGGCGACCGACCTGGGCTCGGTGTTCGCGATCAGCGGTGTGGCGGCGGTGCTGGCCGCGACCGGCCGGCGCCGCGCCGCGGTGGACGTCGTGGCGGCCGGCCTGCTGGCGTGGGTCGCCGCCCAGTCGCTGAAGACGCGCGTGCGGCGGCTCCGCCCCTACCAGGTCGAGGCCGCCGAGCGGCTGGTCGCCGAACCCGGCGGGTCGTCGTGGCCGAGCGGGCATCCGGCCGTGGCCGCAGCGGTGTTGACCGCCTTGGCGCCGCAGCTGCCCCGCGCCAGTCGGACCGCCGGTGGGGTGATCGCCGGGTTCGTTGCGACGTCACGGGTGTACGTCGGTGTGCACTACCCGACCGATGTCGTGGCAGGCCTCGGCCTGGGAGGGATGTGCGGGGCGGCCTGGCGGCTGGCCACGCGTGGCTACCGGCGGTCGCGCGGGATGACCAGCTGACCGGCGGACGTCAGCCTTGCAGCAGCGGGAGCGTCCTGCCGACCACCGAACGCGCCCGCTTGGCGACGATCCGCGCGATCGTGCGCAACGCCTGCGCGGCGGGGACGTCGGGGTGCGCGTCGACGATCGGGACGCCGCGGTCGCCGCCCTCGCGCACGGTCGGGTCGATCGGGATGCGGCCCAGCAGATCGGTGTCGAGCTCGTCTGCCACCTGCCGCCCCGCCCCCGACCCGAAGATGTCGTGGGTCGTGCCACACGCGTGGCAGGTGAAGCTGGCCATGTTCTCGATCACCCCGGCGACGTGCATGCCGGTTTCCTCCGCCATCTGACCGGCGCGGACGGCGACCTTCCCCGCGGCCTCCTGCGGTGTGGTCACCACGAGCATCCCGGCGTTGGGCAGCATCTGACCGAGCGAGATCGCGATGTCCCCCGTGCCCGGGGGCAGGTCGAGGAGCAGGAAATCGAGCTCGCCCCAGTAGACGTCGGCGAGGAACTGCTGCAAGGCACGGTGCAGCATCGGCCCGCGCCACATCACCGGCCGGTCCGGGTCGGGGAGGAAGAAGCCGATCGAGATCACCTTGCAGCCGTAGGCCCGCAGCGGCATCACCATGCCCTCGAAGCCGAACGGTCGGCCGGAGACGCCGAGCATGCGGGGGATCGAGTACCCGTAGATGTCGGCATCGACCACGCCGACGCGGTGACCGTCAGCTGCTAGGGCCACTGCCAGGTTGGCGGTCACCGACGACTTGCCGACACCGCCCTTCCCGGACGCGACGGTGAACACGTGCGTACGGGCGCTCGACGTGGCGAACGGGATCTCGTCGCCGCTGGTCTGGCCGCGTTCGGCCCGGAGCCGCCGTCCGAGCGCCTCGCGCTTCTCGCCGGCCATGGCACGCAGGTCGAGATCGACGTGGCGGACGCCGCCGAGCCGGCGCACGGCGGCCTCCAGGTCGCTGGTGAGCCGCTCCAACTCCGGTGAGCCGGGGATCGGCACGTCCACCGCGACGCGGACCCGGCCGCCGTCGATCGCCACGTCCGAGATCATCTGCAGGTCGGTGACGGGCCGCTCCAGGTGAGGTTCGGTCACCTCACCGAGCGCGTCGAGAACCTGCTCAGGGGTCGCCACCACAAGACCTTCAACGGTTGATCATCGGGTTGGCGGCTGCGGTGAGCGCCGCCGCGGCGATGCTACCGGCGGATGCGATCGCGGCCGCCTCGATCCGGCGATCCGTTAGCCTGCCGCCTTCGCGCCGAGTTCTCGACCGGTCTCGATCACCGGAGAGCATGTGCCCCGATCGTCGGTCGCCGCTCTTGCGGCGCTGCTGGCAGTGGCCACCTCGGCGTGTCAGCTGCGCTTGGCCGCCGACGTCGTCGTCGACGCAGGTCTCGACGGGACGTTCGAGCTGATCGTCGCCGTGGACGGCGAGCTCGCGCAGCTGCTCGACGAGGTCGGGGTCGACGTGCTGGCCGGCTTGGACGAGGTTCGACGCTCCGCGCCGCAGTGGACGGTGCACACCGAACACGACGATCGCGGTCTGACGGTGCGGTTGGGGGCGCGGTTCGACGGCGCCGAACAGTTCACCCAGCTCACCGACGAGCTGCATGCCGCACTCGACGGCGACGACGCGCGGCTGTTCGAGCATCTGCGGCTGCGGCGCCTGTCTGGCGGGCCGGTGGCCTTCGACGGGGCGGTGGGGTTGGTGCTCCCCGCGGCGCCTGGCGCCCGCGGTGCGGGCGTCGCGGTCGATGCGGACGACGTGCAGCGGGTCCTGACCGAGCGGGGCGAGGATCTGGTCCGCTACGACCTGCGGGTGACCCTGCCCGCCCCGCCACGCGTGCACGACGCCGACGAGGTCCACGGGACCACGCTGATATGGCAGGCGCCGGTCGGGCGGCTCCGGCCTGTCACGGCGGTCTCCGAAGAACCTGGCGTCCCACCGCTGCTGATGGTGGTGGTCGGCGTGGTCGCGGCCGCGGGGACCGCCGCGGGTGCGGCCGCGCTCCGCCGCCACCGCCGGGTTGACACCCGGTTCACACCTGTGGGGTGAGCTCCACCAGGGTGCAGGTGTCCTTCCAGCGGTCCAGCGCCGCCTCGCCGTCGGGCAGGTTGAGGCGGGTGCTGACACCGAGCTGTGCGATGCGGTCGAACTCGTCGCTGTCGTTGTCGATGATCCGCACCGACGCGGGGACCTCGCCGATCCGTGCCCGGACGTCCTTGCTCCGGGCGGTGAGCGTGACCTCGTCGGCTCCCTGGATGTTGGTGAGATCCTGCTCGTCGGGTCCCGTCACCACGAACACCTTCCCGCCTTGGTAGACGAACCAGGCCGGCTTGGTGACGGTGCCCCCGTCGGGCTGCGGGATGGTCACCCAGATGATCGCGCTCTTCTTGAGGGTGGCCTCCAGCGCGTCCCCGATCACGCCTGCCGCGGCCGCCGACTCCGGTGCCTCGACGAACACCGGCACGCGACCCACTTCCTGGTCGTTCAGCAGCAGGACGAGCGTGTGATCCTCGGCGCTGTGCAGGGTGACGCCTCGGCGGACCTGGTCACGGAAGCGATCCTCGTACATCTGTCCGCGCAGGGCGATCCGCCCGTACGGGTGCTGATAGACGAGCGCCCCGGCGGGGTCGAGGATCGCCCACGACTCGTCGTAGACGCCCTGCGGCCCGCGGTAGAGGCGATCGACACCGAACGGCTGGGCGCGTGCCGGCAGCTCGCCGCGGACGACGATGACCGGGTCGATGACGCCGGTCGCGGGGTCGTAGGAGCCGAGGTCGTAGACCAGGGCCGACAGGACCGCGACCCGCACCATGCCGTGCCTTCCCTGTAGGACCTGCGGCGGCGGCGCAGTATAGGTGGCGTCGGTCTGGGTCAGGGCGCGAGGTCGACCCCGTGGCGGTCGAGGAAGTCGACCAGACCCGACGTTGTCGCCACCGACGTCAGCGTCGACCGGCCCGCCCACGCCACCTCAGCAGCGTCGTCTCCTGCCGACACCACTCCGCCGACAACATCCACCAGGAAGTCGATGATCACGTAGTGGCCTTCGTCGCCGATCGACTCCGCAACGCCGACCAGGTCGCCGACCTCCACGGCCAGCCCCGTCTCCTCGCGGACCTCGCGTCGGACGGCGTCGGCCAGGCGCTCCCCCGGCCGTACCCGCCCGCCAGGCAGGGTCCAGCGGTCGGCGGCGGGCGGGCGCCCGCGCCGGACGACCAGGAGGCGACCCTGCGGGTCGCGAGCCACCGCGCCCACGCCCACGACCGGTGCCGGAGGGGCTACCACGCCCGTTAGCGTAGGAAGCCCGATGACGGCAGGACCGTGTCCGGCTACGACCTACACACCCACACCACCGCCAGCGACGGCACGACCACCGCCGAGGACAACGTCCGACTGGCCGTGGCCGTCGGCTTGGATGGCCTGGCCGTCACCGATCACGACACCGTGGCGGCGTGGGACGACAGCGTCGCCGCCGCGGACGGGTCCGCGCTCGAGATCGTCCCGGGCGCGGAGCTGTCTGCGGAGCTCGGCGGCTACAGCGTCCACGTCCTTGGCTACTGGTTCGACCCCACCGACGAAGCGCTCACCGCCGAACTGCACCGTCTGCGCACGGAACGCGACCGGCGCGCCCAGGAGATCGTTGAACGCTTCGTCGAGCTGGGCGTTCCGGTCACGCTCGATCGGGTCCGGCAGCTGGCCGGCGACGCCCCGATCGGGCGCCCGCACGTGGCCGCGGCGGTCGTGGACACCGGGGCGGCCCGAGACGTCTCCGAGGTGTTCGACCGGTGGCTGCACGACGGCGGCCCCGCGTACGTCCCCAAGTACGCGGTGGATCCCGTCCGGTGTGTGCGCCTGATCGTGGAGGCGGGCGGGGCGGCTGTCCTCGCGCATCCGGGCTTGTACGGGCCGGCTGAACAGGCGCGGGCGGGAGTGGGCCTGGAGGCTGCAACCGTCGAGGAGATGGTCGCGGCCGGCCTGGCCGGGATCGAGGCCCATCACCCCGACCACACCCCCGAGCAGGTCGCCCGCTACGGTGACGTGGCACGTGCCCACGGCCTCGTGGTCACCGCCGGCTCCGACTTCCACGGGGAGCGCAAGGATCTCGACCTCGGCCAGGCCACGACGCCCCGGGCCCGTGTCGAGGTCTTGCGCGAACGGGCGCGCCGGTGAGCGCCGCTCCTCAGGGGCGGCGCGAGAGGAGCTGTCTTCGGTCTTCTAAGACCGCAACGGAGGTGTACCGGCGAGCGTCTCAACGGCGCCTCGCCCGAACCGGCCTCTGCGGTCCGCAAGCGGTAAGGTCCACCTTCCATCGCGGGAGACAGCTCAACGTCAGCGTTCGTGCCCAGTGAGGAGGCCGCCGTGTCTGAGGCTCCCAAGAAGGCAGCGAAGGTGATCCCGCTGCCGACGCTGACCTTCCGGTCAGGTCCCCTGGCCGGCTCGTCGCTGAGCATCGAGGTCGACGACGGCACCATCGGACGCCGCGAGGACAACACGATCGTCATCCCGGAACCGCGCGTGTCGCGTGTGCACGCGTCGGTGCGTCGGGATGCGGGCGCGGTGATCCTGACGGACCTGGGCTCCAGCGCCGGCACCAAGGTCAACGGCGAGGAGCTCACCGGTCCTCGGGTTCTGCGGCACGGCGACCGCGTCACCTTCGGTCCGGTGGAGGCGATCTTCGAGGACCCGGCGATGGCGGCCCAGGACGAGGACGCCACCATGGTGTTGGAGATCCCCAAGGTCGAGACCGGGCCGCACCTTTCGCCCCGTCAACAGCAGGTCCTGGAGCTGATGGCAGAGGGGATGACCAACAACGAGATCGGTGAGCAGCTGGGCGTGACCGAGCGCACCGTCAAGGCCTACGCCCAGGAGCTGTACGACAAGCTCGGGGTCCGCAACCGTGCAGGCGCCGTCGCGGAGGCCGCCAAGCTGGGGATCCTCGAGGTCTGACCGTCCGTCCGAGCGGGCCATCATCGACAGGCCCCGAGGGGAGCTGTACCGGGTATGCCGGCCACCGTGTACGCGATCGCGAACCAGAAGGGCGGCGTCGCGAAGACGACCACCTGCCTGTCGCTGGCCGCGGCGATGGTCGAGCTCGACCGTGCGGTGCTCGTGGTCGACCTCGATCCGCAGGCGTGTCTGACCTTCTCGCTGGGCTACGACCCGGATCAGATCGACCCGTCGCTGCACGACGTCGTCGCCGGACGGGCCCGATTGGTCGACACCATCGTGCAGCACCAGGTCGCGGACCTCGCCCCGGCCAACATCGACCTGGCCGGCGCGGAAGTGACGCTGCTCAGCCGCACCGGTCGCGAGTACCTGCTACGTGGCGAGCTCGTTGATCTCGTTGGCAGCTACGACGTGGTCTTCCTCGACTGCCCCCCGTCGCTGGGCGTGCTGACCATCAACGGCCTCACGGCCGCCGACGAGGTGCTGATCCCTGTCCAGTGTGAGACGCTCGCGCACCGCGGGGTCTCTCAGCTGCTGGAGACGATCCAGGACGTCCGCCGCCTGACCAACCGCGGGCTGACCGTCCGCGGGGTGGTGGCCAGCCTCTTCGACCCTCGGACGTTGCACAGCCGCGAGGTCCTGCGCGACGTCGGCGAGCGGTACGGCTTGCCGCTGGTCGGCCCACCGGTCCGCAAGTCGATCCGCTTCGCCGAGGCGCCGGCAGGCGGTCGCTCCATCCTCGACCATGCGGGATCGGTGCCCGGTGCGGCGGCCTACCGGGCGATCGCCCGCGAGCTGCTGGGCCTCGAGGTGGAAGAGGAGCTGCTGGAGGCGGCCGGCTGGTCGCGGGAGCAACGGGCCGAGGTCCTCGACGTGGAGCAGGCCGGTCGTGGGTGAGTCACCGCGGGGACTCGACCGGGTCCGTGCCCCCGATCCTGCCCGTCCTCGTCGGCGGGACCTGGAGGGCGCCCGCGCGTTGTATTCGGTCGATCCCGACGCCAACCCCACGTCCACCGTGCTGGTGCGGTGTCCGCGCTGCGAGGTCGAGCGCGGGTTGACGACCTCGGAGTTGCCAGGGCTGCTGTCCGTGCCGATCCTCGTCGACCCGTTCCGGGGGCGGTTGTGGACACGCTGCCCGACGTGTGAACGCCGCGCGTGGCTGCGGATCCGGCTCGGCCCCGGAGTGCCCTGGCCCTTCCGGCCGCCGCGGAGCGGATAGACCGCGGCGTCCGTCGCTGGCGCGGATCACGGCAGATGCTCGACCTTGACCCGGCGGGCCGAGGTCGGCCTTCCCTCCCCCCGCGCAGCCGGACCCCGCTCGGACAGGTCGAGCCCCGGCCGACCGTCGCCGTCCGCATCGGGCGTCGGCGCCTTCGCCGGGCCGCGTGGTCGCTGGTCCGGCCTGGACGGTGTGGCCGGCTTCGGATCGGCGGGGGCGGTCGCGGTCCGCCCGGCACGGCGGGCCCGGCTCGTGTCGCGGCTGCGGACCCGGACCCGCGCCGGCTCATCGTCGTCGCTGCCGCCTTCCACGTCCGTCGCCGGCCGCGCGACCTCGCCACGGCGACCTCTCCGGTGGCGGTCGCTGCGCGGCTGCTCGCCCCCGTCGCGGTCCTGAGGCGCCTCGAGGTCGTCCGGGGGGGGTGGTGGGTCGGCGACCGACGCGTCGGCATCGCCTGCGAAGCGCTCCCACGGGGTGTGCTCGGGCAGGTCGAACCGCTCGGTCAGCAGGTCGGAGGTGGAGAACACCTCCTCGAGGGGGCCGTTGGCGGCACCCACCGCTTTGCGGATCACGTTGAGGCGGTCCAGTTCGTTGAACGTCGCGAACGTGACCGCGACGCCGGCCGCACCGGCCCGCCCCGTCCGGCCGATCCGGTGCAGGTACATCTTCTCGTCTTCGGGGCAGTCGTAGTTCACGACGTGGGTGACGCCCTCGATGTCCAGCCCCCGGGCGGCCACCTCGGTGGCGACCAGGACGTCGGCCTTGCCCGCACGGAACCGCTCGAGGTTGCGTTCCCGGCGCGCCTGACGGAGGTCGCCGTGCACGGCGGTGGCGCTCATCCCCAGCCCGCGCAGCTCCTCCACCAGCCGATCCGCCATCCGCTTGGTGCGCACGAACACCGTGGCGAGATCCGCGGCGGGGGACTGCAGGATCCGTGCCAGGACCCGTGGTTTGTCCAGCCGGTGGACGACGAAGAAGTGCTGCTCGGTCTCGGGCGCCACCTGGGGTTCCTGAGCCTCGGCACGCAGGAACGTGGGGTGGCGCATGTAGCGGCGGGCCAACGCCACGACGTCGGCGGGCATGGTGGCGGAGAACAGCAGCATCTGCCGCGGCTCAGCGCAGGCCTCCACGATCCGCTCGACGTCAGGCAGGAACCCCATGTCGAGCATCTCGTCGGCTTCGTCCAGGACGACGGCCGCCACACCCGACAGGTCGAGGTTGCCGCGCCCGATGTGGTCGAGGAGCCGGCCCGGGGTTCCCACGACGACATCGACCTCACCGTTGCGCAACGGCTGCGTCTGGGGCTCGAGCGGGACCCCGCCGTAGACGGTCAGGATCCGCGTCCCGAGCTCCGTCCCGACCTGATCCAGGTCATCGGCGACCTGCAAGGTCAGCTCCCGGGTTGGGGTGACGACCAGCGCCTGGACCCGCCCCGCACCTGCCTCGATCCGCTGCAGAAGCGGCAACCCGAAGGCGAGCGTCTTCCCCGTCCCGGTGCGGGCCTGGCCGATGATGTCGGCACCGTCCAGCCCCAGGGGGATGGTGAGCTCCTGGATCGGGAACGGCTCGACGATGCCCTGTGCTTCAAGCGTGCGGCACAGGGCCTCTGCGACGCCGAGGTCGCGGAAGGTCTTCGTGATCGATCTCTCCTCGGTGCTCGCCGTCCGGCGGCCGTCGACGCGGTCGGCTACCCGGGGCCTCGGCGCCGCAGCGCCTCGGGCCCTTCGCGGGCCAGCTCGATCGCCTGGGACGGTGTGAGCTCCACCGGCCCCGGTCGGTCGTCGAGCCGCTCGTCGTAGACGTGCACGTCCGGGGTGATCGCTCGCGGGCGCGGCTCGGACCGTGCGATCATGTCGGCGTGCACCCGAGCCTGCAGGTCGTCCGCCGCCTGCTCCACGCCACGGTCGTCCGACGGTTGTCCGACGGTGGCGGCGACGGGCGTGGCGGCCGGCTCGGTCCACGCGTCGGTTGGCGCGGCGCGGTGCGACTGCGGCAGCTGTGGAGGGTGATGGGCGGTGAACGAGCTGCGCCGTTCGGGGTCGGGCCCAGCCGGGTCGGCTCCGCGCAGGCGTGCCAGCAGACGCCCCACCACTGTGGGTCCTCCCGCGTCTGCCAACGTTGCCTCCTGCCGTCGCCATCGTGAATGTACCGGCGACCGTCCCCGGGATACTGCCGAACTCCGACCGATGCCGGTTGCGCCGACGCGAGTCCTACACCGGCCAGGTCTCCCCCCGCCAGGCGGCATCCCAGAACATCCACTCGTACCGGCTCGTGGTGACGAAATGGGCCCGCATCCGGGCGAGCTGGTCCGCGGCGATGTCCTCGCCCACCCGGTCGGCTGTGGCCAGGACGTCGCGGACGATGGCCGTGAACTCCTCACCGCCGTAGGTGTCGATCCAACGCTGGTAGCGCGGATCGGGTGAGCCGTGGGCGAGCAGCTCCTTCCCGACCTCCCAGTAGATCCAGTAGCACGGCAGCACCGCCGCGAGCGCCTCGGCGAACGACCCCCCGTAGCAGGTGGCGAGCAGGTAGCTGGTGTACGCGCGGTTGGTGGGCCCCACCGATGTCCCCGCCGCCGTTGAGGCCGGGATCCCGAGCTCACCGAGCAGGTGCTCGTGGAGTTCGCGTTCCACCTCGATCGCGCCCGCGGCGTGCCGGGCGAACATCGCCACGTCGGTGTCGGCGGCGGCCTTCGCGGCGCAGACAGCCAGCGCCCGGGCGTAATCCTCGAGGTAGTGGGCGTCCTGCACGACGTAGTAGGAGAACGCGTCGTCGTTGAGCGTCCCCTCCTTCAGACCGACCAGGAACGGATGCTCGAGGATCGCTGCGTAGATGTCGGTGATGTCGGACCACAGCGTCTGTGTCAGCGTCATCGTGGGGTGTCCTCCCACCTCTCGCCGGCGTGCACGGCGTCCCAGAAGCGCAGCTCGAAGCGCACGACCCGCCGGAAGGCCCGTTCGACCTCGGGCGGCGCTGGCGCGGTCAGGGTCGCGTCGAGCAGGGCGGCCAGGTCATCGACCCACTCGCCGAACGCCGGCGACGACCAGTTGTCGATGAACGGCCAGTAGGGGGAGCGCTCGTCGGTGCGTTCGCGAACCGACGCCCATGCGTCGAAGTAGGCGCGCTCCGCCCCGTACAGAACGGTCAACGAGACGGGCCACCCGTCGGCGGGAGCGGCGAGGACGAGCGAGGTGTAGCCCAGCGTGGTGGGCGACGGCTCGACCTCGAGTGGCAGCCCGTGCTGCGCCGCCTGGCGGCGGAACAGGTCGATCTCCGCCTGGAGCGACGGGAAGGCGCCGGCCAGCAGGTCGCGGGCGTGCTCGTCGGGGGCGAGCTCGACCAGCCGTCCCAGGAAGCGCCGGAAGCCCACCACGAACCAGTGGTCCTGTGTGAGCCACCGGTGGAACGCGTCCGAGCCGAGGGTCCCGTTCCCAGCGGCGCGCACGAACGGGTGGTCGGTGATCGTCGCCCACAGGTCGCGGTTGTCGGCGAGCAGTTGGCTGGACACGCTCACGTCAGGTCCTCTCCAGGGTCGGGATCCGCATGCCGAGCTCCGCCAGGTCGGTGGTCCGCCGCGACAGCAGCGACCCGGCGACCGCCACGGCGCTCGAGGCCAGCACCGCACCGGCGAACGGGGGCAACGTCGGCACGCCCTGCGGGAAGGTCGCCACGACGGCGCCCTCAACGAGCGACCCGGTGGTGACCCAGCCGGGGGCCACCGCGCCGACCAGACCCGCGACGGCCCCCGCGAGCGCCGCGCCGGCCGTCGCGTGCGACCACAGCCCCAGCATCGCCGGGACGACCGTGGCGGCGCACAGCAGGTCGGCGATGAGGAACAGCCGGAGCACCGAGTAGCCCTGTAGCGCGACGGCCAGCGCCGGTAGGACCAGCACGACGGTCACGGCCCGGGCCGCGCCCACATCCATGGACGGTCGCTCGCTCACCACCAGCGAGGCGAGCCCGTTCTCGAGCGTGTCGACCGACGACGCGACGAGCGACAGACCCAGAACCAGCACCGCCAGGTTCACCCACGCGGGCACCGTGGCCATCAGCGCGAAGAACGGCACGGGCGGCGAGCCCAGGTCGAGGCCGGACCCGGCCGCGACGATGCCCACGACGCCGGCCACAGCCACGACCGGAGCTGTGGCTGCCATCCCGATGCCGGCCCCGCCCGCCAACGCCCGGGTCGACCGCGCTGCGAAGACGCGCTGCCAGTAGCCCTGGTGGAACAGGTTCGCCGCGACGATCGCGATGACCAGCGTCACGGCGGCCTGGACCCCGATGGCGTCGACGCCCAGCAGCCCCGAGCGGGTGAGCGCTCCCGGCCCGTCGCGCAGCCCACCCAGCACCGCGACGACGCCGATCGCGAGCAACACCAGGATCAGCCACGCCTGCCAACGGTCGGTCCGCAGCGACGCCCGCAACCCCCCGTAGGCCGTGTAGGCGAGGGTGACCAGCGCCACCCCCACGGTCGCCACCCACGGGGCGATCCCGGCGGTGATCGCGGCGACCGCCCCGACCGCGGTCAGCTCTGCGGTGACGAAGATCAGCATGTACAGGATCGAGATCGCGACCACGTAGGCGTGGAAGGTCCGCCCGAACCGCAGACGCACGAACTCCGTCAGCCCGTGTCCGCGGGGCGCCACGGCCCGCAACCGACCCCCCAGCAGGGCGAACACGACCAACGGGGCGGCCGCGCCGATCGCGTACCCGAGCGCCGCGACCAGGCCCACCCCCGCCCCGACCTCCGGGGGTGCGAACAGGATCCACGCACCCATGCCCGACGCGAAGAACGACAGCCCGAGCGCCGCGACCCCCTGGCTGTCCCGCGCGGTGGTGTACTCCTCGAGATCCTCGGCACCACCGCGCGCCCGGAAACCGACCCACGCGAACACCGCCAGGGTCGCCACGAGCAGGACCACACCGACAGCGGTGACCACGACGCGCTCCCTCCGCCGGTGCTAACCGGTTCAGGTTCAAGGGGTCTGCGCTCGGTCGCGCACTCTCAGCCGTGATCCGGTCACTACCGCTACGTGAGTGACCTGATCTGGTCACTACCGCTGGCGCTACGTGAGTGACCTGATCTGGTCACTACCGCTGGCGCTACATGAGTGACCTGATCTGGTCACTACCGCTGGCGCTACATGAGTGACCTGATCTGGACGGGCTCCCCCGGCGTTGCCGGCGGCAACCGTAGACGCCGCTCACCAGCGGCGCCAGGGGCCGGTGTACAGGACCACCGCCACCGCCGTGGCGAGGTTCAGGCTCGACACACCCGGCCGCATCGGGATGGCGACCGACACGTCGGCGCGGCGACGCACCTCGTCGGACAGCCCCCGGCGCTCCGTTCCGAAGATCAACGCCGCGCCGCGCGGCAGCCGCGCGTCGCCCAGCGGGGTCCCGGCGGGGTCGAGCGCGACGACGGGCCGGCGGGTGGGGAGCAGCCCGGACAGGCGCGCCACCGGGAGCGCGAACTGCAGACCGGCGCCGCCCCGGACCGCGGTGGGATGCCACGGGTCGGCCCCGCCGACGGTCACGACGCCGTGCGCACCGGCCGCCGCGGCGACCCGCACCACCGCCCCGACGTTGCCGTGGTGGGTCGGACGTTCCAGCACGACGAGCGGAGCGTCGCTGGGCTCCAACGCGGCGCGGACGTCGACCGAGGGACGGGCGGCGACCGCCACCAGCGGGACGGGCGGCCGGCCCGGGAGCAACCGGTCGAACGTGGGCGGGGACAGTCGGTGCACGGTGACCTGCGTGGCGTGCAGTTCCGGAGGCAGGTCAGCGTCGGGGGTGTCTTCCAGGAGCGCCACCGCCGACAGCTGCGCCCCGAACCGCAGAGCGTGCTTCACCGCGTGGTGACCCTCCAGGACGACGTACCGGTCGTCACGGCGGGCGGTGACGAACTGCTGCACCAGGGCGTGCGTCGAGCGCCCGCCGTCCTCTTCACGCGCGGCCTCTACCATGGGCAGGTGCTGCCGCTGTTGATCCTCGCCTTCATCGCCATCCCGATCGTGGAGCTGGCCGTCATCCTCCGGGTCGGAGCCTGGCTCGGATGGTGGCCGACCCTGGTCGTGCTGATGGTCGACAGCGTGTTGGGAGCCGTCCTGGTCAAGCATGAGGGACGCAGGGCCTGGGACGCCTTCCGCAACGCCATCGCCGAGGCGCGCTGGCCAGGGGACGAGGTCGCCCAGGGCGCCTTCGTTCTGGTCGGCGGGGCGCTGCTGCTCACGCCCGGATTCCTCACGGACGTCGTCGGCCTCCTGGCGGTGCTCGCCCCCACCCGCGCCGTCCTCTCGCGTTGGCTGCGTCGCAGACTGACCCCCGAACCGCTGCGCCGGACCCCGCATCGGGACCGGACCGAACGCACAGGCCGGACGAATCGCCCCCCCATCGACGTCGAGGTCGTGTCAGTCGAACGCCCCGACGACGGATCTTCGTCAAGAGACGCCTCCGGCGAACCGACACCGTAGTGTGCGCGCGGCAGGATCCCGGGCGCGGGCGAGGCATGCGTGAGGAGCACAAGCGGCGGGGTGACCCGGGTCGCTCTGGTGCTGGGGATGGCCGCCGTCGTCGCGGCCCTCCTCGTGCCTGCCGCGTCAGCCGCCGGTCCGGCGTGGTACCGGGTCGGTGCGACGGCGGGGGTGGCCTCCTACGACCAGCTCGCCGGGTCGCCGTCGCTGGAGGTGTACTCGACCGCGGTCCAGCACGGAAACCAGACCGGGACGTTCCGCTTCCATCCGCGTAAGACGGTCAAGGAACCCGGCAGCGGGCCGGGTCAGGCAGCCAGCGGTGTCGGGTACGCCACGCCGTCCCGGCTTTCGGGCACCGTCCCGGCCGGGACCTGGAGGTTCGGTGTCGACGTGCAGACGACCATCCCGGCCGACCCCCGGACCACGGGGAAGCTCATGGTGGCCGTGTACAAGGTCGGTCGCGGCGGATCCCAGCTCGTGGCGGTCGCTCAGGACGCGCGCAACGTCCTGGCCGCGGCGTCATCGAGGTTCGAGCTGACGGAGAGCCTCCCGACGCTCGTCTTCAACGACGAGCACCTGGCCACCGAGTGGTACCTCACGATCTCCTCCAACGCTGCGTCGTCGGGCCCGTGGACGACCCGACTGCGTCACGGCGCCAGCGGTGACCACGTCACCGCCCCCGGCGCGCTGACCCCACCGCCGCTGGCTGCGCCGACCAACCTGCGGGTGACGGGCACAGGCGACAACACGATCGCGTTGGCGTGGACCGCGGCCGCCGACGGCCGCGTGAGCGGCTACGTGGTGCGCCGTGCCACCTCGGCGGACGGCCCCTGGGCCGACGTCGCCACCACGTCGGGCACCACCCACACCGATGGAGGACTGCGCAACGGCACCCGCTACTACTACACGGTCGTCGCATACGACGCTGGCGGGAACCGTTCCAGCCCGTCGAACGCCACCAGCGCCGTGCCGGCCGACACCACGACGCCGACCGCGCCAGGGGACCCCAGCGTGGCTCCCAACGGCTCCGGGCGGCTCGACGTCGCTTGGCCGCGGTCCCCGTCGACGGACGTCGCCGGGTACGAGGTTCAGCGTTCGGGGTCGTCAGCCGGGCCCTTCGCCGCGGTGGCCCGTGTCGCCGGGACGACCTTCTCCGACACCGGGCTGGCTGCCGCCTCGACCTGGCACTACCGGATCGTCGCGATCGACGACGACGGCCTCCGCTCGGCCCCGACCGCACCGGCCGCCGGGACCGTGGCACCGTCCCCGCCGACCGGGCTCCGCGTGGTCGGCGTCGCCTCAGGGGCGGTGGCGCTCGCGTGGAACGGCACCAGCGAGCCGGTTACCGGCTACCTGGTGGAGCGGGCCGGGAGCAGCGGTGGGCCCTACCAGCAGATCACCGCCAAGCCGGTCGGAGGGACCTCGTTCACCGACAGCGGGCTCACCAACGGCGTGACCTACTGGTACCGGATCCGGGCCGTGGACGCCTCCGGGGCGCGTTCGTCACCGTCGGGGGCGGTGAGCGCGACCCCGGCCGACACCGGCCGACCGGCGCCACCGACGTACCTGGTCAAACAGCCGCTCGGGAACCGCGTGCAGCTGGCGTGGGGACCCAGTCCCTCGGCCGTCGTGGGCTACCGGGTCCTGCGGACGACCACGCCCGCCGGGGGCTACACCGACATCTCCGGGCTGACCGGCCGCACCTCGTTCACCGATGGGCCCCTGCCGGTCGCGATCCCCTTCTACTACGTGGTGATCGCCGAGGACGCCGCCGGCAACCGCTCGATCGCGTCCACCCAGGAGCGCTACACGGTCCCGCCGTCGGCGCCGACCGGCCTGGTCGCGGCCGAGGTGAGCGAGACGTCGGCGAGGCTGCGCTGGAACGGCACCAGCGAGCCGATCGCCGGGTGGGTGATCTCCCGCCGGGTGGCCGGCGGTCGGTACGTCGTGATGGGGCGCGCCGACAGCCCGACGTTCGTCGACGGCGGGTTGGAGCTGGGCCGCACCTACCAGTACGTCGTTCAAGCCGAGGCGATCGACGGAACGCTGTCACCGCCGTCGAACGAGGTCACCGTCGTTCCCCGCGACGGCCCACCGACCTCGCCCACCGGGGTGCAGGTCACCGACACCGGCGCCGGCGGGCAGCTGCGTATCCTGTGGGCGGCCAACCCGGAACGTGACGTGACCGCCTACCGCGTCGAGCGCCGACAGGGCGGGGGCGGTTGGACCCGCGTCGCGACGCTGGGGACCACCACCTACCTCGACGGCGGGCTCACCGACGGCGTCACCTACACCTACCGCGTGATGGCGGTCGACCGGGTCGGGAACGTCTCCCAACCGTCGGCCGAGGCGTCCGGGACGCCGACCGACCGCACCGCGCCGCCGCCGCCGTCCGGCGTCGTGATACGTGCCTGGCCGTCCTCCCTCGACGTCGCGTGGAGTCAGGCGCCCGGCGCGACCTCCTACCGGGTGTACCGGTCGACCGCTCCCACCGGGCCGTTCGCGCCGGTGACCGGGGTGGTCACCAGCCGGGTGTACCGCGACACCAACGTGACCCAGGGGACCAGGTACTTCTACGTCGTGCACGCGTTCGACGCCGCAGGCAACGACTCGGGGCCGTCGCAGGCCGTGTCGGCGACGTTCACCGGGTTCGCCGGTGGGACCACCCCGGGTGGTGGCGGCGGTGGTGGCGGTGGCGGGACGGGCGGAACGGGGGGGAGCGGCGGGGCCCCAGGGCCGAGTGGGACCGGCTCGACCGCGGGCCCCGGTGGCCCCACACCCGGCGGCGGCCTGGGCTACCCGGGACTGCAGGCGGGTGGCGCGCGACCCGGGGCCGGGACACGCGACCAGCCGGCGCGCCGGGCCGGTCAGCCGGTACCGTCAGCGACGCCCGGCGGGCCGTCACCGCTGGCCATCGGCGACATCCCGCTGGCCTCCGACCAGCCCGGTCTGCCGCCCCGGACCCGCGCCGACGAGCTGTTGGCGACCGGCGACGTCCCGCGGGCGATCGCCCGGTCAGCCGAGGAGGTCGCCCAGAACGTGACCGAGGTGGTGCGTGTGTTCCGCGTGCCGCTGCTGCTGCTGCTCCTGCTTCTGGCCTACGCCATCGCGCAGGGACGTCTCGGGCGCGAGACCCTGCCCGCCGCGACCGACGTACCGACAGGGGGTGAGGACGACGACGCTGAGTATCTCCTCTGAAGCCGACGTGAGCCTGCTCGCTAGCCGCCTGCGGGTGATGGCCATCGCCCGCATCGCGCTGGTCGGTGCGCTGCTGCTGGCGCTGGCGCCGGTGTTCCGCGGTGCGCCGCCGAACACCGTCAGCATCCTGGCCAGCGTCAGCGTGGGCTACCTGGTCGTCAACGGGCTCTTCCTCCCGGTGCTGCACCGCTGGCCGCGGACGTCGCGGTGGCTGCTCGACCTGTCCCTGCTGGTCGATGCGGCGTGGGCCGGGGCGGTGATGTGGCTGACCGGCGGGACCACCAGCGGCTTCATCTTCCTGATGCACCTGCAGTTGGTCGCGGCCACGGTGCTGTTCTCGTGGCGGAGCGGCGTGAAGTTGGCGATCCTGCACTCGATCGCCGTGTTCGCGATCTTCTACGGCCACGCGGTCGGCTTCGCAGCCGAGACCAGCGCGCAGGTCACGCTGGGGTTCTTCAACATCCGGCTCGATCCGACGCTGGGCGACGCCGACCGGGTCGCCACGCAGGTCGTGCGGGTCCACGCCATGGCTGCGGTCGTCACGATCTGGATCATCACCGGCGCGACCGCCTTCTTCAGCCGGGTCAACGAGCGTGCGTTGCGCCGCTCCAACCAGGAGCTCGCGCTGCTGCGTGAGCTGAGCGCCGACCTCGAAGCCAGCCTCGACCTCGGTGAGATCTCCGAAGCGATCGCACGGGGAGTGGTCGACGAACTCGGCTACAACCGGTCGATCGTGTGGATGGCCCAGGGCGGAGCGGAACTCGTCCCGGCCGGGGCGGCCGGGTTCGCCCCCGAGGACCTCGAGCGGATCGCGGCGTTCCGGCTGGTGGTGGGCCCCGGCCCGGTCGGGCGTGCCGTGGAGACGCGTCGGCCGGTCCTGATCGCGCGTGAGCACGCCCGTCCGGCGCCGCTCGCAGACGCTTTCACGATCGACAGCCCGCTGGTGATCGTTCCGCTGCAGACCGAGGGTCGGATCCTGGCGTTGCTGACGGTCGAGGTCGACGAGCCGTTGGGACGCGTGCCGCGGGTCAGCGGCCGCGACCTGCGGATCCTCAGCACGCTGGCGACGGAGGCATCGCTGGCGCTCGACAACGCGCGGCTGCACGCCGAGCTGCGCGACCTGTCGATCACGGATGCGCTCACCGGCGTGTACAACCACCGGCACTTCCAGCAGCGGCTGCAGGAGGAGCTCGACCGCAGCGCCCGGCTGTCCTCGCCGTCCGCGCCACGGCCGGTGAGCCTGGTCCTGCTCGACGTCGACCACTTCAAGAAGATCAACGACCGGTTCGGTCATCCCGCCGGCGATGACCTGCTGCGGGCCCTGTCGCGTCTGATGCAGCGGGTGCTGCGCTCCTCGGACGTGGTGTGCCGCTACGGCGGCGAGGAGTTCGCCGTCATCCTGGTGGAGACCGACGCCGCCGACGCGCGCCAGGTCGCTGGCCGTCTCCGCGAGGCGGTGGAGCGGTCGACCTTCGCGGCGTCGGACGGGCGGTTCCTGGGCCTGGTGACCGCGTCGTTCGGGGTCGCGACCTTCGCCGGCGGGGTGCCGTCACGCAGCGACCTGATCCGCGACACCGACGCCGCGCTGTACACGGCCAAGCGCCATGGACGGAACAGGGTCGTGCACGCCGAGGACCGTGTTGGCGAGCTGACCGCCGCCACCGCAGCCGACGTCGCGACGCCGGTCGGGCCGCCACGTCCGGAGCAGCCAGCGGCGGCAGGTGGGGCCCCCGACCGTGCGATGGAGCCGGCACGGGCGACCGACGGCGGAGGACCCTCGCCCGGACTCTGAGTCCCCCGCGCCCGTTGCTAGCGTCCCGGCGGCCGAACACCAGCGCAGGAGGAGACCGGACCGTGCCGATGGACGCCATCCGCGACGCCATCCTCGACGGGGCGGTGGGCGACGAGCTCGCCCGCCTGGAGCTGCCCGAGACGATGCGGGCGGCGGTCGTCCGCAAGGACGAGCAGGAGATGTTCGAGGGGTTGGAGCACCACGAGAAGGATCCCCGCAAGTCGTTGCACGTCGACGAGGTGCCGATCCCGCCACTGGGACCCAACGAGGTCCTGATCGCGCCGATGGCCTCGGCGTTGAACTACAACACCGTCTGGACGTCGATCTTCGAGCCCGTGCCCACCTTCGCGTTCCTGGAGCGCTTCGCCCGTGAAGGCGACCTCGGGGCGCGCCACGACCTCGACTACCACATCGTCGGCTCCGACGCGGCGGGGGTCGTACTGCGCACCGGCCCGGGGGTGACACGGTGGAAGCCCGGTGACCGGGTCGTCGTGCACTGCAACTACGTCGACATGGAGTCACCGCAGGGCCACGACGACTCGATGCTGGACCCCTCCCAGCGGATCTGGGGGTTCGAGTCGAACTTCGGTGGCATGGCCGAGATCTCCATGGTGAAGGCCAACCAGCTCATCCCGATGCCGACCCACCTGACGTGGGAGGAGGCGGCGTCGCTGGGGCTGGTCCTGGCGACCGCGTACCGCATGCTCGTCGGTCACAACGAAGCCCGCATGAAGCAGGGCGACAAGGTGCTGATCTGGGGGGCCACCGGCGGGCTCGGGGGTTTCGCCACACAGCTGGTCCTCAACGGAGGAGGGATCCCGGTCTGCGTGGTCTCGTCCGACGCGAAGGTGAGGCTGCTCGAGGACGTCGGCGTCGAGGCGATCATCGACCGCAAAGCCGAGGGATACCAGTTCTGGACGGACGCCGGCGAGCAGGACTACCGCGAGTTCCGCCGCCTCGGGAAGAAGATCCGTGAGCTGATCGGCGGTGACGTCGACATCGTCTTCGAGCACGTCGGGCGGGCGACCTTCGGGGCGTCGGTGTTCGTCGTGAAGAAGGGCGGTGTGGTGGTGACGTGCGCGTCGACCACCGGCTACCGGCACGAGTACGACAACCGCTACCTGTGGATGAACCTGAAGCGCATCCTCGGGAGCCACTTCGCGAACTACAACGAGGCATGGGCAGCGACGGAGCTGGTGGACCGTGGCATGATCCACCCGATCCTGTCCAAGACCTTCCCCCTCGACGAGGCCGGCCAGGGTGCCTACGACATGCACCACAACCTGCACGCGGGGAAGATCGGGATCCTGGTCAACGCCCCACAGGCGGGTCTGGGGGTGCAGGATCGCGCCAAGCGTGCCCGCCACCAGGATCGCATCGACCGGTTCCAGCGCTTCGAGTGATCGCCGCCGGCCGCGGATCACACCGGTCGCAGGCCCGTGGGGTAGAGGATGAGAGCAGCGAACAGCGGCACCACGGCCCACGCGTAGCGGCGGGTCTCGACGAGCACCGCCGCGACGATCACCGTCCCGGCACCCAGCAGCGCCACCCGCAGGGTGGTGAGGAAGTTCCCCGAGAACAGCTCGATCCCGATGATCAGCGCCACGATCGCCGGCGCCAGCACGGTGGCGCGGGTGGTGCGCGCCCCGGGTTGCACCAGCCGGTCGGCGATCAGCACCACCGCCATCAGTGCGCCCGCGTCGAGGAGCGCCCGCGCGATCGAGACCCGACCGGCGAGCGTCCCGAGCATCCCGACGACCAGCGCGCCGATCGCGGCGCCCATCCCGAACGTGCGCAGCGCCTGCAGCTGACCGATGTCGTTCTGGGCGAAGCCGTCACGGGCCTTGACCGCCAGGAACGTGTACAGCAGCACCGCCCCGGCGAACGCCGCGACGAACCCCAGCAGCGTCAGCACCGACGCGGTCGCCCCGCCAGGGAGGACTGCGAGGTTCCCGAGCAGCGCCAGCCACTGGTCGCGTACGGGCTGGCCGTCGAGGACCGCGGTGGGCTGGCTCCACTGGTACACGACGCCCACGAACACGATCGGGACGGCCAGCAGCAGGCCAGGGGCGGTGCCGCGTCGCGGGCCGTCCAGACCGAACGCCGATGCGCCGTCGCCGCGGTACCGCGCCAGCAGGAGCGGCACCAGCCCGTACGCAGCGAACACCAGGGCGACGTTCACGGCCAGCCCGAGCAGGCCCGTGGTCAGGAAGGGCAGGACCCCGCGGATCAGGAGGAACACCAGGGGAGCGAACAGGGCGGTGGCCGCCGCCAGGACGAAGTCGCTCCGCGCCTCTTCTGGGTTGGTCCACATCGGCGGTCGCTCGTTGCTCGTTGGCCGCCGGCGCACGCTAGCAGCGTCCCTTTCCGGCTCCCGCCGAGCAGATCGCTTCCCGTCAGTCCAGGTGGGATCCCGGCGGCGGGTCGCTGCGACCGTAAAGTCGAAGTGACCGACGTGAGGAGACCAACATGAGCGACAAGATCGAAGAACTGAAGGGCCGCGCCAAGGAAGCCGTCGGGGCGGTCACCGGCAAGGAGGACACCAAGGAGGCCGGTGAGGCGCAACAGGAGAAGGTCGACAAGCGCGACGAGGCCCGCCAGCAGGCCGCCGAAGCGCGCGAGGCGCAGGCTGAGGCCGAAGCCGCCCGAGCGGAGCAGACCCGCAAGGAGTAGGTGCCGACACCGTCGATGCGGAGGGCGACCCATCGGGTCGCCCTCGGCGTTGAACAGCACCGTCGACGGCCGTCGCTGGCTGTGGACACCGTCACGTAGCCTGAAGACTGATGGCTTTGGGCGCGTCGATCGTGGTGATCGGGGACGAGATCCTCGAGGGCTTCGTCCAGGACACCAACTCGTGGTGGCTGGCAGGTCGACTGCGCCACCACGGGATCGAGCTGGCACGGATCGTGGCCGTCGGCGACGACGTCGACGAGATCGTCGACGTCCTGGGCCACGAGCTCCTCCGCGAACGTCCACGCGTGGTGTTCACCACCGGCGGGATCGGTTCCACGCCGGACGATGTCACCTACGAGGCGGTGGCGGCGGCACTCGACGTGCCGCTACAGACGGCCGGGGAGATCGAGCGGCGGGTCGAGGCGGCGGTGCAGTGGACCGCCGCTCACGGCGTCGACGTCGATGACCAGTTCGTCGACCACATGATGCGTATGGCCAGGATCCCGGCGGGCGGATCGTTGCTGGGCGGCGAGCCGAGCTCGTCGCCCGGCGTCCGCGTCGACGTCGACGACGGGCTCGACGCTGACGGCGGCGCGGTGATCGTGATCCTGCCCGGCGTCCCCGCGCAGCTGCGAGCGATCGTCACGGACGTCGTCGAACCGCAGCTGCTCCGCGGCCGCGGACGTGACGACACGATCGCCGAGATCGCCCACGGCTTCCCTGAGTCGCTGCTCAACCGGTGCTTCGCTCGCCTCGCCGAGGAGCACCCGCAGGTCAAGGTTGGCTCGTACCCGGGCGTCCCGATGATCGTGCGACTGCGGGGCGAGGCGGTGGCGGTCGCGGCGGCGGTGGCGGCGGTCGAGGCTCATCTGCGCGAGTTGGAGGACCAACCTGGCGGGGCCCGGCTGCGCCGAGCGTGGAGCGACAGGCTCGCCGCCACGCAGGAGCGGCTGTGAACGGGCGGCTCCTGTTCGTGCACGCCCATCCCGACGACGAATCGTCCAAGGGTGCGGCAACCGCGGCACGATACGTGGACGCCGGTGCGCGCGTGGCGCTGGTGACCTGCACCGGTGGTGAGGCCGGCGAGGTCCTCAACCCCACCTGTGGGCCGGTCTCACCCGCCGACATGAGCGCGACGCGGGCGCGGGAACTCGCGGCTGCCTGCCAGGTCATCGGCTTCTCGGTCCACTACGACCTGGGCTACGTCGATTCGGGCTTCCATGAGGATCCGGCGGGCATCCCCCCGGATGCGTTCGCTCGCCAGCCGGTGGACCGCCCCGGGGCGGACCTCGCGACCATCATCCGTCACGAGCGGCCACACGTGGTCGTCACCTACCCGCAGGACGGTGGTTACCCGCACCCCGACCACGTCATGTGCCACGAGGTCACCGTCCGCGCACTCGAGCTGGCGGAGGACCCCGATGCGGACGTCGCCGGCGCGCCCTGTCGGGTCCCCAAGGTCTACGCCTGCCACGCGTTCCCGCCACAACGGGTCCTGGCGCTGCACGGTGCGCTCCTCGAGCGGGGCGCCGACAGCCCCTTCGAGGGCTGGATGGAGCGGCTCGCGCAGCGGCGCAGCTGGCCATGCGACGCCAAGATCCGCGTGGACGCGTGGTTCCAACGGCGTGACGACGCGTTGCGGGCGCACCGCACCCAGGTCGACCCCGGCGGGACCTGGTTCGCGTGGCCGCGTGACCTCGAGCGTGCGATCTACCCGTGGGAGTGCTTCACGCGGTTGCGATCAGACGTCTCGACCTCCGACTGCGAGGACGACCTGTTGACTGGCCTGGACGTCACCGGCGACAGCCACGACCAGCCGGCTTCGGCCGTGGCCGAGTGACCCGATCGGTCACGATCGTCGACCGGTCATCGGCGGATGTCCGGGCTGGCAGGCTCGGTGTCGACTCTGGCGGGGGTTGCCGCGCCCGCGGTCTGTGGCCGCGTTGCGATGTAGAACAGGCAGTCCTTGCGGGCGGCTTGCTCGGTGCGGGTCATCATCACCGGAGTCACCTCCCGGGTCAGCACGACCCGTCCGCCAAGCACCCGCACGTGGCTGGCGGTGGCATCCACGCCCCCGGGGCCGCACACCAGCAGCGGGTTGGCTGCGCCCGGCGCCACACGGCCCAGCAGGTGGCCAGCCGGGACCGTCCGGAAGTTGTGCGCGTCGGCGTCCTGCTCGACCACGAAGTCGACGTCGTCGCCGAGCTCGCCGCCGAACCGGAACCGCACCTCGGGGCGGACCATGACCTTGCGCAGGTCGCCGAGGAGGTCGTAGTCGCGCTCGACCACGTCGTCGCGAATCGTGGGCGTCCACAGGTAGCGACGCAGGCCGTCGACGGCGAACGCCAGGGACGCTTCCTGGCCGGGCAGCCCGCACTCGACCGCGATCGCCGGACAGACGTCGTCGAGGGCCTCCATCAGCGTCCCGACGCCGAGCTCCCAGTGCAGCAGCATCGTCGTGAAGGTCGTGGCGAGGTTGAGCTGGGCGGTGCGGACCTGCGTCACGATCGCGTAGAAGGGGTTGGTGCCGGTGTTGTTGTGCACGTCGACCATCGCGGCGATCTTCGCCTGGCGGAGCACATCCAGGATCCCGTTGGCGGCCAGGCGTAGTCGCGTGGTCGGTTCGCGCCCCCAGACCCGGTTGAGGTCCTCTTGATCGTCGAGGTAGCGGGCCTTGAAGCCGCCGTCGGCCAGGGCCGCCCGGACGTTGCCGATCACGACGAAGAGGTCGAACGGGTAGCGGTGCCGCTGACGCAGGATCCGCAGCGTCGCGCGGTACCCGGTGTCCTCGTCGCCGTGGAGCAGACACGCCAGGCCGCGCGGGGGGGCGTCGCCGGTTCCGGGGACCCTGATCAGCGTCGGTCGTTGCAGCTCACCCAGCAGCTCGAGGTCGTCGAGGTCGAGCAGGTGGTCGGGCAGCCCGTCGCAGAGATCGTTGAAGTACCTGTCGGACGCGCGCCTCACGCGTGGCAGGGTACCGGCCAGGTGTGGACGGGTTCGTTGGCGTGCATGTGCTCGATGTAGCAGCGGGTCATCTCCAGCAGAGCAGCGTCGCGGTCGAGGCCGTCGTGCTCGGTCAGGTGACGGACAGTGGCGACCTGCCAGGTCGCGCCGATCTGGCGCGTGAGGCAACGCTGCTCGATGATCCCGAGGAACCGTTCACGGTCCTGGGCGTCGATGTTCCAGCGTCCCAGCCCCTCGTCCGCGAGCGGCAGGAGGTGCTCACCGACGAGCTCGCTGGCCGACAGCGTTCCCAAGCCAGGCCAGTACAGCTGCGCGTCGATGCCGTCGCGCGCAGCGGCGAAGAAGTTGTCGGTGGCGACCCCGAACGACATCTGCTGGGACACGGGCTGAGACGCTTCGGCGAGCGCCCGCGTCGCGCCGTAGTAGAACGCTGCGTTGGCGATGACGTCCGCGACGCTGGGGCCGGCCGGCAGCACTCGGTTCTCGACACGCAGGTGTGGTCGGCCGCGGGCGACGGTGTAGACGGGGCGGTTCCAGCGGTAGATCGTGCCGTTGTGCAGCGCCAGCTCCCGCAGGTGGGGGACGTCTCCGCGATCGAGTACCTCGAACGGGTCCTCATCGTCGACGAGCGGCAGGAGCGTGGGGAAGTAGCGGACGTTCTCCTCGTACAGGTCCAGGACATGGTCGATCCAGCGTTCCCCGAACCAAACGCGTGGGCGCACGCCCTGCGCCGCGAGCTCTGCGGTGCGCGTGTCGATCGACTGCTCGAACAGCGCGATGCGGGTCTCGCGCCATAGCTCCTTGCCGAGAAAGAAGGGCGAGTTGGACCCGACCGCCAGCTGAGCGGCGGACAGCGCCTGCGCCGCGTTCCAGTACCGGGCGAAGTCGTCGGGGTCGACCTGCAGGTGCAGCTGACACGAGGTCGACGCCGCTTCCATCATGATCGAGTTCGCCATCGTCATGAGGCGTTCGCGACCTTCGATCTCGATGCGGAACGCCTCTCCCCGTGCCGCCAGGATCTGGTCGTTGAGCGCGTGGTACCGCGGGTTGTTCGACAGGTTCTCACGGGTGACGTGCAGGTCCTTCAACGTGGGCAGGATCCCCACGATCAGCATCCGGGCGTCGAGCTCCTCTGCCCGGCGCAGGGCGTGGTTGAGGCTGGCTCGCAGCTCGTCTTCGAGCTCGCGGAAGACCGTCCCCACGATCTTGTGCGGGGAGAGGTTGAACTCGATGTTGAACTGGCCCAGCTCCGTCTGGAAGTCACCGGCCTCGATCCGCGCCAGCACCTCGTCGTTGACCATCATCGGCGTGCCGGAGCGGTCCACCAGGTAGATCTCCAGCTCCAGGCCGATCCTGCTCCGGCCGACCTCGAAGCGGTCCTCCTCCTCGAGCAGGATCCGCAGCGTGTCCAGGCAGCGCTTCAGCTTCTCCCGGTACCTCTGGCGGTCTTCGGGAGTGAACTGCGTCGCGGTGATGTCCTGCCCCAGGAGGCGTTCCTCGCCGTGCCTCTGTCGCGATCATCGCAGCTGGAACCAACTGCCGCGGCGTCGTTTCGGGCAGGGATGCGGGGGCGGCGAGGCCAGTGGCCCCGACGCCTGACCGCGTGCCGCCACCGCCGACGGCCGTACCCTCGTCAGCACCGTTCGACGCAGGAAGGCTCGGTCTTGACGCTGATCCGTGAGATGGACCCCACCGGACTGTCGCCGTACCTGGCCCAGCACGTCGACAACCCGGTCGATTGGTACCCGTGGGGAGACCGGGCCTTCGAGGAGGCCAAGCGGCGTGACGTCCCGATCTTCCTGTCGGTCGGGTACTCGGCGTGTCACTGGTGCCACGTGATGGCGCACGAGTCGTTCGAGGACGACCAGGTCGCCGCGCTCCTCAACGAACACTTCGTCGCGGTCAAGGTCGACCGCGAGGAGCGACCCGATGTGGACGCGGTGTACATGGAGGCGGTCACGGCGCTCACCGGCCACGGCGGCTGGCCGATGTCGGTGTTCCTCACCCCGGACGGGCGTCCGTTCTTCGGCGGAACGTACTGGCCGAAGGAGGACCGGACGGGCATGCCGGGCTTCGTGCGGGTGCTGCGGTCGGTACACGAGGCATGGCGCGACCGCCGCGACGAGCTCGCGGCGACGGCGGGGCGGATCGCGGAGGCGTTGGCGGAGCGTGCCGCCGGCCCAGCGGCTGGTGCCGCTGACCCCACGGTCGCCGACCGCGCCGCTCCGGTGGCGCTGCGCGCCTGGGATCGCACTTTGGGAGGGTTCGGGCAGGCACCGAAGTTCCCGCAAGCCATGACGCTGGAGTGGCTGGTCGAGCGCCACGTTCGCCTGCGCCGGGACGGTGGCGAGACCGCCGACCGCTGGCTGGAGCCGGTCGCCCACAGCCTCGACGCGATGGCCCGCGGCGGGATCCACGACCACGTCGGCGGTGGGTTCCATCGGTACTCGACAGACGGGCGTTGGCTCGTCCCGCACTTCGAGAAGATGCTGTACGACAACGCTCTGCTGGTGGCGGCCTACGCCAAGGCCGCGGCGGTGACCGGCGACCCGCGGTTCGACCGGGTCGCGCGCTCCACCGCCGACTACCTGCTCCGCGACCTGCGCCACGACGCCGGCGGGTTCTTCAGCGCCACCGATGCCGACTCCGAAGGGGAAGAGGGCCGCTTCTTCGTGTGGTCGATGGACGAGCTCGCCGACGTTGTCCGCTCGGTGGGTGCCGATCCCGATCGCTTCGCGGCGTTCTACGGCGCGTCAGCCGGCGGGAACTGGGAAGGCACCAACATCCTGCACGAACCGGTGGACCGCGGTCGGTTCTGCGCGCAACGCGGCCTGGACCTGGCCGAGTTCGTCGAGGAGCTCGACGCGGTCCGCGCTGCGCTGTACGAGCGGCGCGAGGAGCGCGCCCATCCTGGTCTCGACCGCAAGGTCCTGACATCGTGGAACGCGCTGGCGGTGCGGGGCCTGGTCGCCACCGGGATGTACCTGGGGCTGCCCGAGTACGTCGACGCGGCGATCACCACGGCGGGCTTCCTGCACGAGGCGCTGGTGGTGGACGGTCGCCTGCACCACGTGTGGAAGGACGGGACCGTGACCGTCCCCGCCTTCCTCGAGGACGTGGCGACGCTCGCGGTCGCCTGCCTCGACCTGTACGCCGCCACCGGGGACGCGATGTGGTTCGAGCGTGCGGCGCACTGGGCCAACGACGCGCGCGACCGGTTCCACGACGACGACGACGGCGGGTTCTTCGCGACCGCGCACGACGTCGACGAGCTGTACATCCGTCCCAAGCAGACCTGGGACAACGCGACCCCGTCCGCGAACAGCGTGATGGCGGAGGCGGGGCTGCGGCTGGCCGGGTACACCGGCGACGCGGCGTGGAGGGACGTCACCGACGAAGTCGTGCGCCTGTTCCAGGGCGACGCGGAGCGTGCCCCGACCGGGTACGGGTGGTTCCTGCGGGTGGCCGAGGACGTGCTGGCCGGACCACGTGAGGTCGCGGTGGTGGGCACGCCCGGGCCGCGACGCGAACGACTGGTCCGGGAGCTTTGGGCCGGCCCGCTGCCGGGCGCGGTGGTGGCGGTGGCCGCGCCGGACGGTGACCGCACGGCGGTGCCGCTGCTGGAAGGCCGCGACGAGGTGGACGGTCAGCCGGCGGCGTACGTCTGCCGCGACCTGGTCTGCGACCGGCCGGTCACCGAACCGCACGAGCTGCGCGCGAAGCTCGACACGCCCGCCTAGACCACCGTGACCGCACCGCTCCCCGGGCAGGACTGGGGTCGGCGCGACCCGGCCTGGTCGGGGATCCTCGGAGAGGTCCTGCAGGTGCGCGGCCGGCCGGCACACGTGCTGCGCCGAGCGGCGCGAGACGCAGGCCCGCCGCTCCTGCTGGTCCATGGCCTGGGCGGATCGGCCCGCAACTGGCTCGACGTGGCCACGCAGTTGAGCCGCCACGGCGAGGTCGTCGCGGTCGACCTGCCCGGTTTCGGCGGCACACCGGTGCCCGAGGGTGGCTCCGCCCGGGTCCGGGCCAACGCGGGGTTCCTCGAGGCCGTCCTCGATCGCCTGGGCTGGAGCGACGTGACGGTGATCGGGAACTCGATGGGCGGGCTGCTGGTCACGTTGCTGGCCGCCGACCGCCACGACCGCGTCGGCCGCCTGGTGCTGATCAACCCGGCGCTGCCCGCGCCGCGCCGGGACATGCTGCGGTTGCCTCCGGCTGCGGTGTCGCGCATCCTGCCTGCGGCCGTGCCCGGCATCGGTCGGGCGTTGATCGAGTTGGGCTACCGCCGGCGCACCGCGGAGCAGCTGGTCGACGACTCGTTGGCTTCGGTTGTGGCCGACGTGGACCGGATCCGACCGGCGCTCCGCGACGTCCTCGTCGAGAACCTCGAGGTCGCGCGCACCACCACGTGGCGACGCCGGGCCCTGTCAGAGGCCGCCCGTTCGCTGGTCGCGATGCTCGTCGACGCGCGTGAGCCGTTGCTGGCGGTCCACGCCGTCGCCGCGCCGACGTTGGTGGTGGCCGGCGACCGCGACCGGCTGGTGTCGACGCACGTCATCCGCGGCTTGATGGTCCGCCGCCCTGACTGGGATCACCACGTCCTGGCCGGTGTGGGCCACTCACCGCATGTGGAGGTCCCCCGGGAGTTCTGCCACGTGGTGGACCGGTGGTTGGTCGACGCCGCAGCGGGCCGGTCTGCGATCCCCGCGGCGAACCGGGCCGATGACGACGCTGCACGACCTAGCGGTGACGGGCAGCGTCGAGTTCGTCGATGAACGCACCGACCCGCTGGTTGGTGCGTTGCGGGACCTCGAACTGTGGGACGTGACCGACGTCCTCCCACACCTCGCAGCGGGCGTCGGGCAACGACTCGCGGACCCGTTCGCAGTACGCCGCCGAGACCAGCGGATCACCGGTGCCGAACACCCAGTAGGACGGGACCCGCAGCCGTTCGATCGACGTCCAGAACGACCGCCGGCCGCTGGCGCGCTCGGCGGCCAGGTGCCGCAGGCACGCCAGGATCGCTAGGCGATGGCGGCGGTCACTGAGGTTGCGAACGAACTCCTCGGCCGCTGCCGTGATGTTGTCGGCGCGCAGACAGTAGGGGTCGTGGAACATCCCGCGGATGGCAGCCTCGACGGTCTCGCGTCGGAACGGAATCGGCGCCAGCCCCACCCAGTGGCCGTGCAGGACCCGCAGCATGGGCGCCAACCACTGGTACTCGTCGAACGCAACGGCCGGGCACAGGCCGACCACGCCACCCAGCCGACGCGGGTGGCGCAGCCCCAGCTCGACCGCGATGCGCCCGCCCATCGAGTTGCCGACCACGTAGCAGTGGCCGATGCCCTGGGCGCGCAGGTAGCCATGGACGACGTCGGCCATCCACCGCATCGAGTACCGTCGGGCGGCCGGCAGGGGCTTGCCGGACTTGCCGAATCCCGGCAGGTCCAGGGCGTGGACCTCGTAGCGTGACGCCAGCGCGTCCAGTGTGGGAACGAACGAGACCTTGTTCGCTCCCAGCCCGTGCAGCAACACCACCGGGGTGCCGCGGCCGATGATCAGCGATTCCAGGTCGACCCCGGCCGCGTTGGTGCGGGCGGTGCGGACCACGCGCTGGGTGTCGGGTCCGGGCTGGAACAGCGACTCCAACCGTAGGGCCAGGTTGAGGTCGCCGTGGACGGTCAGGTGGTCCTGGGTGAAGGCCGCGACGCCGTCCTGTTCCCCACTGACGAGTTTGAGCCACGTCTGGCGGTCGGTACGCATGATCGTGTCGGGATCGGCGTGCGCCCCGACGGATACGAAGCACCCACCGTTGTGGATGTGGACCGTGTACGCGCCGTCGCCGTCGATGTCCACGACCCACCGGGCGGACAGACCGTCTGCCTCATGCGGGCGGAACCGCTCGGTCAGCTGCAGGAAGCTGCTGCGCAGCTCACCTGGTGCCGGTGTCGTTGCATCGTCCAGCGCGCGGAGCGGTCGCGTTCCGGTCACGCGTCTCCAATCGCCGGTGAACAGAGGGTAACGGAGCCGGAGCGTTCACGCCGCGTAGGCGGTGTCGTCCGAAGGGTCGGCCACCGGCCGCCTGGTGCGACGACCGTTCGGCCGGTCGCAGCGGGCCGCATCCGGCACGCTAGCGCCCACCCCACCGCTCCCACGACACCACCGCGCCCAGCTCACGCCAGCCACGTCGTCGCGATGCGGGCGGCCGGTCGGGTGCCGGATGGCCAAGCGTCACCACCCCGATCGGCTGGACGCCGTCCGGGATCCCCAGCAAGCGCTCCAGCCCGCGGAGACGGTGCACGCCCAAGAACCCCGCGGCCAGGCCCTCGTCGACGGCGGCGAGTAGCAACAGCATCAACGACGCGCCGGCGTCGACGTGCCAGTAGGGGACCGGCCAGTCGACCTCGCTCCCGCCTGTGGCGAGCTTGTCGGGTTCGCGGTATCGCTCGTGGTAGGCCCCGACGTCGGCACAGACCACGACGTGCACGGGCGCGCCCGAGATCCACGGGTGGAAGCCCCGCGCCACGTGGGCGGCCTCGTCCGCGAGGTCGGCGACGGCGGCGCGGGTCGCCGGGTCGGTGACCACGACGAACCGCTGACCCTGGGCGAAACCGGCGCTGGGTGCCCTGCGTGCCGTGTCGACGATCCTTTCCACGACCGCCGGCGCCACCGGATCAGGGCGGTAGTGGCGGACCATGCGGCGGCGGGCCACGACCTGGCGGAACTCCACCGCGACCTCCGGGCGGGGGCGAACGTCGCAATGTACGGCGAACGTCGCAATGTACGGCGACCGGCGACCATCCAACCGTCTGTCGGCGGCTCAGGTCACCGTGAAGCGCAGGCCCCGGGCGCTGGGAACGCGCCGCACTCGTCCTGCATCCAGCAACGCAGCCAGGTCAGCGCGAGCCTCGGGCGCGACGGTGCCGACCTCGGCACGGTAATCGGCGATCGTGAACACCGGCTCGCCGCGGCCCTCGAGGAACCGACGGGCGCGGGCGGGCACCGTCGGGTGGAGCAGATGCAGCTCGTGGGCCGCCAACCGCAGGCCCTCGGCCACTGCTTCTCCCCATCGCTCGAGCCAGATGGTGAGGTCACGGCGCCGCATCGTCTTGGCCACCTCCCTGTAGTACCCCAGCGGGTCGCGTTCGAGTGCGATCTCCACCGATCCCACGCCCGCAGGGTCGAGGCCGTGCACGCGGAGCAGCAGTCGCGCCGCTGCCCGAGCCAGGCGACCGTTGGCTGCCTCGAAGGGATGCACCTCCAGCAGGACCTGGTGCGCGACACCGCTGACGATCAGGCCGTGCTCGCGCCCCACCGACGAACGCAGCCACGCGGCCAGGTCGACGAGGCGGTCGAGGATCTGCTCGGGCTCGCTCGGGTAGTACACCACCCGCCCGACGCTGGCGTCGTGCACGGCTTGATGGGTCTTGCGCGGACGGCCGGCTGCGGCCGGATCGAGCAAGCCGCGCGTCAGCCGGCGGTGCAGCTCGGACAGGGCCGCCAGCGGGTCGGTGGTCAGCGGTCGGGTCAGGTCATCGGCTGCCAGCGCGGCGCGGACCCCGCCGTACTCCGAACCGATCAGCCGCCGGTCGGGTTCGCTGCCTGCCCGCAGCGCATCGAGCCAGGTCCCCACCCGCGTGGCGACCTCGGCCCGTGGGGCGGCGGGCAGGTCGGAGACGTCCTGCCAGGCGTCCTCGGCCTCGGTGACGTCGCCGACGGGCGAGCCGTCCAGTCGCATCGAGGCGACCGCGGCCCTGGCCGTCAGCGACTCACGCACGGCCGGTGCCGGCTCCCCCCGCTCGATCACCGCGCTCAGGCGTTCCGTTTCCGCCAGGAGGCACACCAGGTGCGGCGTCCGGTCGAACGGCGCGGGCGGCCCGGCCGGTTCCCATGTCGCGGCGGTCACGGCCGCAGCAGGTCGAGTCGGCTCGCTCGCGACTCGGTCGCGATGCGACCGTGGCGACGGCCCAGGAAGTAGCTGGCCACCGCCAGCGCCGCCGCGCTCGACGCCGCCGTGGTGGTCTTGATCACCCGCTTGGCTTTCCGGCTGAACACCACCACCGGCCAGCCGCGCTGGTGGGCGACCCGCTCGAGGGTGCGGTCGGGGTTGACCGCGACCGGGTGCCCCACCAGCTCCAGCATCGGCAGGTCGCTCGACGAGTCGCTGTACGCGTACGACAGCCGCAGGTCGTAGTCGCGCTCCGCCGCGAGCTTCTCGACCGCTTCGGCTTTGCCGGCCCCGTACACGAACGGCCCGTCGAGCTCGCCCGTGTAGCACCCGTCGACGATCTGCGAGCGGGTCCCGATGCCGCCTTCGACGTCCAGTGCTCGGGCGAAGTCCTCGACGATCTCGATCGGCGTCGCCGAGACGATGAAACGGTCGCGCCCCGCGTCGGCGTGCATCTCGAGCAGGCTGTCGGCTTCGGGGCGGACCTTGGCCAGCAGCGTGGGGATGATGTCGTCACCCAGCGCGACGAGGTCGTCGACCCGCTGGCCGGCGACCGCTCGCAGGATCCGGTCGCGGGTCTCCTGCGAGCGCTCGTCGGAGCCGCCCGTCAGCCGGAAGATCATGGCGTTCACCGCGTCGCCGAGGAGCTCATGCGTGGGGATCACGTCGTTGCGCCACGCAGCGATCCCGAACGCGAACGCTGACGCACCGCTGATCAGCGTGCGATCCAGGTCGAAGAACGCGGCCGCCTTCCCCGGCGGGTCACCGGTTGGGTGAGGATGATCGGGGTGTGCGTCCGTTGAGTCGGCCACGAGCACCCCCTCGCATGGGATGGTCCGAGCGTAGCGACCGGATCGGGGCGTGCGTCGGGCGACGCGGACACACGTCGTGACCGCATGCCGGTGGCGGCCCGACCCGTGTCGAGCGCCAAGTCCCCACACGGCCCCGACCGTCAAGGGGACGTCGGCGGAACAGGGAGGCCCCCAGCGGCCGTCGCGCCGTCTCGACGCTCCCTTCCCCTTGGAACGCTGGTCCGGCGGCCCGGCTGCTGGGGGCCTTCGCCCGGCACCGTACGGGGCGCGGCCTGGTGGTCAACCACGGCGTCCACAGGTCGGTCCGCCGGGCGGTGGACAGGCTGTGGACGTCGTTGTGGAGGCGCCGTCCACGTTGTGGACGGCATGGCACCCGCCGTGTGGGACCGTCATCGCAGGCGCCCCTGGGTGGGGTTCCGAGCACGCGGGTCTTCCACCGCTGTGGACAGCGGATCGATCGGGTACTCCGCGCGTTGGGGTCCGTTGAGCGCACGCCCCGATCTCACCGCATCCACGCCCGACCGCCGCTGTCGCAGTGGCCCGTTACGTTCACGGCACCCGCCAGAGGAGGACGTCGTGGGGCGCCGCCAGGTCACCATCGAGCGCCGGCCGGCAGCGGCAGGACGGCCGCCGGTCGAGGTCCAACGCAGCACCGGTCGGCGGCGCACCGCCAGCGCCTACGCCCGCGACGGGGCGGTGGTGGTGCAGCTGCCCGCCGGGATGCCCGCCGCCGACGAAGAGCAGGTCGTCGCCGCGCTCGTCGACCGGGTCAGCGGCGCGCTGAGGGCGCGTGAGGCCGGCGGCGACGCCGAACTGGCACGTCGCGCGGACGTGCTCGCTGACACCTACCTCGGCGGTGTCCGCGCGCGCCGCGTGCGGTGGTCAGCGCGGATGGGTCGTCGGCACGGCTCATGCACCCCCGCCGACGGCACGGTCCGGATCAGCCGCCGGGTGGCCGCCTACCCGCAGTACGTCTTGGAGTACATCCTCGTCCACGAACTGGCCCACCTACAGGTCCCGGGCCACTCGGCGGCGTTCTGGGAGCTGGTTGCCCGGTACCCGCAGGCCGAGCGTGCGCGGGGGTTCCTCGAGGGGATCGACCACAACGCCGTCTACGACCCCGGCGGGTACCCACAAGACGTGGTGGGGACGAACCGTCAGGGCGGTGCGTAACCGACCCCGCGCGAGAGTCCCCGTTGCGAGCGGTCGCCAGTAGTGATCGACTGGGCAGAAGCGCGCGTAACTGCCGAGGTCGATCACTGGCCGCCGTTCGGCGTGACCTCTCGGCTCGGCAGCATTGGGGCGACCGTGGTGTCTGTTCTGCCGCAACGGAGATCCCCGGTCGGCGAGCTCTCGGCAGGTGCGGATCACGCGGCAGTGGGTTCGACTCCGAGTTCATCGAGCAGGTTGCGGACGCGCTGTTCGATCTCGTCGCGGATGGGGCGGACATCTTCCAGCGGTTTGCCGGCGGGGTCGTCGAGCTCCCAGTCGAGATAGCGCTTGCCCGGTACGACGGGGCACGCGTCACCGCATCCCATGGTCACGATCACGTCGGCCGCGCCGAGGGTTTCGTCGGTCCATGGTTTGGGGTAGTCGTTGGTGATGTCGATGCCGACCTCGGCCATGGCTTCGGCGGCCACGGGGTGGATCTGCTCGCCCGGGTTGGACCCCCCTGAGAGCACCTCGACGCGGTCGCCGCCTAGGTGGCGGGTCCAGCCGGCGGCCATCTGTGAGCGGCCAGCGTTGTGGACGCACAGGTACAGCACGGTGGGTGTCTCGGTCATGCGGTGTCCTTGGGTCTTGGCGGCGGCGTTGAGCCGTTCGCGGGTGAACCGTTCGGCCAGGACCGGCACGAACGAGGTGTAGCGGGCGGTAGCGGTCAGGCGTTGGATTGAGTCGTGCGCGAGCCGTTCGATGGTCTCGACGGAGAAGGTCCCGACGAACTCGCGGTGCAGCCCGGCGGCGATCTGCTGGATCTGGGCCCGTAGTTCGAGGTTGAGTTGGCCGGTGTGGCCGTCCATCAGTGCTGTCCCTGTCGGTCGCCCACGGTGGCCATCTCTGGCGGGTCGTGTGGGACGACGACCTGCGCGGCATCTGACGGGTCGGGGGCGAACAGCCACCCGATCAGCGCGGCGGCCAGCACGGTTCCGGCGGCCTGTGCGGCGATGAACCCGCCGACCCCGCCGGGCGCGATCCCGGTGTAGGTGTCGCTGAGCGCCCGGGCCACGGTGACGGCGGGGTTGGCGAACGACGCCGAGGAGGTGAAGTAGATCGCCGCGCCGATGTAGGCCCCGACCGCTCCGGGCACCGCGCGGACGTTGCCGGAACGCACCACCCCGAAGATCACGACCAGCAGTCCGAAGGTCGCAAGTGCTTCGGAGCCTGCCAGCGCCAGCCCGGTGCGTTCGGTGGCGGCGATGGTGACCGCGGGTCGGGAGAACATGACGTTGGTGGCCACGACCCCGACGACGCCGCCGGCGAGCTGGACGGCCACGTACCTGACCGCCAGAGATAGGGACATCCCACCGAAGATCGCGTCGACCGCGGTGACCGCCGGGTTGAAGTGGCCACCGGAGACGTGCCCGAAAGTCACGATCAACGCCACCAGCGCAACTCCGACGACGACAGCGTGGTAGAACAGCTGCGCGGAGGCCGCCCCGTCAGTCGACGCGGTGATCCCCGACCCGACGACCGCCACCAGCAGCAGCGCCGTGCCGAGGAACTCGGCGGCCAGCTTGCGTGCGGTCACGCCGCGACCTGTCCGGCCAGCACATCGACCCGACGGGCGATCTCGTCGAACGCTGTCTGGAAGGTGTCCCGGTCGCCGTCGGCGGGATCGGCGATCGACCAGTGCAGCAGCGGTACGTCGAAGGCCAGGCCAGACTCGCGGGCACGGTCGCACACCGACACCACGAGCTGTGGATCGGCTTCGACCTCCTGGTAGCTGCGCGGACGCGCGCCCGACAGGTCCAGGCCGTGATCAGCCGCGACCTCCACCGCCAACGGATGAACCGCAGGCGCGGGGTCGGTGCCCGCCGACATCGACCGCCCGCCGGTGCGAGCCTCCCACAGCGCCGACGCCACCTGCGAACGAGCCGAGTTGCGCGTACACACGAACAGCACCATCCCGGCCCGCAGCCGCGAGACCTCCAATACGCCGGCAAGCGTGTCGTGACGCAGGCTGACGTAACGACGCCGGCCGTCCCCTTGCGAGCGGTGACGCTCGATCAACCCGACCTCCTCCAGCGCATCAAGGTGGAAGGCCAGCAGGTTCGAAGCCAACCCGGTCAACTCCTGCAACTCCGTGGGGGTGCGATCCGACAGCCGCAACGCATCCACCATCGCCAGGCGATGCTCATCACCCAACACGCGGAACATCGCTGCACGCTCCTGGATGTCCAACTCCACCATGAGACAACTCAGTCAGTCTTGAGTCGAGCTACGCTGAGACATCAGGATAGCGTGAGCGGACACGAACGTGCCCCAGGACGAACTGCACCGCCGGGTCGGCATCGCTCTGGGCAACCTCGTGGCCCTCCTTCGTGGGAAGCCGGCGTGCGGTGCCTCCCAACAGACCGCGCTCATCCGCGACCTGCGCAGGCGCGTCATCGTCCGCGCTGCCGTGCACGGCGGCCTGGACCACGAGCTGCTGGCCACCTGGGAAGTCATCGACGCGATCTCCCGCTGCAGCCGGCTCATCGCCGAGCTCACCGCCCACGACCCACAAGCGTCCCGCCACACGGACCTCGCCCGGCGACTCGAGCGCCTGATGCCAGCAGCCGTAGAGATCCGAACCCGCCCACCCGAACGACCCACAGGCACCGACGTTCGCGCCGTGCCAGTGACCCAGGGGCTCGTCTCCGCGATCGTCCAGGATCTTGACCGAGAGCTCGACGACCTCGAACGGTCGCTAGTCGACGACCGTGCCCACATGGACCGGATCCATCCTCCTCGACCGCGCAGTCACTGAGCCCCTCCGCCGAATTTGAGAGCATGTTTCGACAGCATCCATCGGTCACGCGCGTTATGGGCGTACCCGATCGATGACGTGAGCGCGCAGAACCACGGCGATGGCGGCAGGTCAGGCGTGAGCGGTGACCTCGTGGTCGAGCCGTTCTCCAAGGCGGTCGCTCTCGACGTCGAGGTCGTACTGCGCCTGCAGGTTGAGCCAGAACCTGGGCGTGGTCCCGAAGTAGCGGGCAAGTCGCAGGGCGGTGTCGGCGGTGACGGACCGCTTGCCGTGGACGATCTCGTTGATGCGCCGCGGCGGAACGCTGATGTCCTTGGCGAGCCGGTACTGGCTCAGCCCGGCGGGCTCGAGGAACTCCCCGAGGAGCACCTCGCCCGGATGGACCGGGGACAGCTTGGTCGCCATCGCATGCCTCCTAGTGGTAGTCGACGATCTCGACGTCGTAGGCGTTGCCTCGCTCCCACCGGAAGCAGACACGCCACTGGTCGTTGATCCGGATGCTGTACTGACCGGCCCGGTCGCCCTTGAGCCGCTCGAGCCGGTTGCCTGGCGGGACACGCAGGTCCATGACTTCCTCCGCTGCGTCGATCATGCGGAGCTTTCGGAGTGCGGCCTTCTGCAGTTCCGGGGACCACTTCTTGACCCGCTCCCGTTGGGCGAGGCGTTCGGTGTCTCGATCGCGGAAGCTCCGGATCACGACAGCGAGCATAACGCGACACGTTACGAGTGGCAATGCCCACCGGCGGTTACCGGGTGGGTCGGCGGGATGGCAGAGCCGCCCACAACCACTGCCGTGAGCGTCGCTGATCAGTTCCAACGTGCCCAGCGACGCCACCGCACGCGCTCGGCCCGGCTGCCGAGGACCCAGCCGACGACCAGACAGATCGCGGGCAGGGTGAGAGCGATGATGTCGGCCCAGGTCATGCGGCCTGCACTGACGGGTACGGAAAGTCAAAGTTCGTCAGGGCGGTGCGTAACCGACCCCGCGCGAGAGTCCCCGCTTCGGCCGGCCTCTTGACGCGTCGGCCCGCCCATAACTGCTCTTAGCAACCGATCCGCTCCGCAATCACCGTCGCCGGCATCTGCGGATCCGTCTTGAGCAGACGACGGATGTCGTCCTCGAACTCGTCGACCGCCGAACCCTGCGGGGCCCGCTCATACGACGGCGGTCCGTCCGACCGCCCCGCCGACCGCACCGTGTTCCGGGCGACACCAAGCTCACGGCGATGCGCCTGATCGGAATCTTCTCCGTGACGCACAGCCGGCGGACCGCGGCCCACTGATCCACTTGGAGCAACTCCTCCTCCTGGCCTCGGTCCCAGGCCAGGCTCCCGGTCGGTTCAACGCTCGGTGAACTACCGACGACCAGAGGGGTCAACTTTCAACCGTTGCCAGGGGGCGAAGATTCAACCGCTGCCGACACGTGCCGCGCCGCACCACGGCCTCCGTGTTGGGAGGGGTCGTCGATCGTCCAGGTTCTCCCAGGGCCTCGCTAGCAGTTGCGCGCAGGATGTTCGCGCTTCGCCAAGTACGGCGGCCGCGAGTACCAATGCTGGCCCCACGCATCAGTGAAGAGGACCGCCAACATGCCGCTGAACTCCGAAGGGTGCGGCCCGACG